>NZ_JBQQFC010000134.1:0-6322 GCF_052258445.1 Psychrobacter sp. T6-1 | reverse complement strand
TTAGTTATTAATCCTTTTTAATATCAGGACGAGAAGAAGAACTAGGATTTAAAGGCTTTACACTATAAATCTCAAAATACTTACCATATTGATTTTGACCTTCAGTAAACTGAATCTCTACCTCTTCAGAATTTTCAGCACATTGGGTCATAACAGCCTTCATTTGCTCAACAGGCTGAACACCTTCAGCAAAACGAATACCATACTGAATAGGGGTAAAAATAGTAGCATTGAAACCAATGCCACGTTTACCCTCATAAGAGACGGGCATAATAGTACGTTTATTGAATTGAACTTGTAATGACATAGTTTGCTCCTAAGCAGCATATAAAGCGTCTAAGTGACGACTGGTGGGGATTTTGTAGTTATCAGGCAATTGCTGTAAAAAGCCTAAATTAACAAATTGATAAACAGTAACAGCGACATCTTCGGGATTTTCATGTGCATTTTCAACAGAAGCTTTTGAATAACCAGCATCATCTAAAGCCTTCATATGTCTATAAAAAGTAGGCTTAGAATAAAGCTTATCCGCTTTAACCTTTTTAATGCCCATTTGTCTAACAATATTATAAAACTGGAAAGTATTGTTAGCTTTAACATAAGAAATTTTACCAAGTATCAGAAAATCTAACTTAGAAAAATTAAATAAATATGGGGTATAAAATAAATCAAAACGATTATCTTTAGAGAAATTAGTAAAAGGCTGAACAGAACCTTGATAAGCCTTATATTCTTTGGGTACATTTTGCTTCCAATGCGTTTTTTTAAGCTTTAATAGTATTTCACTGTTATCAGAGAATTGCATATTCTCCCCCTTTAGAGTATTGAAAATAGGGTCAAAAACCTTATTCCAAAGGTGCTTTAGGAGCGTGGGACAATTAGCTCTACTATCCCTTTTACGCTGTTCTTTTATTAGTTCCCATAAATTTGTGGGATAGCCGTTTTTTGCAAGATAAGTCTTACATACGCGCCCTTCAAAACGTACAACGGAATTAGCAAAGGGCAAAACTTCTAACATCTTAGTAACTAAATTTTTACTACGAACACAACCTTTATCAGCTCTTTTTTGCAACGTCCTAAGTTGAGATTTCATTTCTTCAAACTTACCATAGGCCTTTGGACGCAAATAACGACTATTATTTGAACCCCAAGTAACATAATTATCGTAAGCAGCCGTATTAGCTTTACGATGCCCAGCAGAACAGTTAGCTAAATAATTCAAAACTGGTTGAACGTCAGTTTGACTAGGCAAACGGGAGAAATAAGTAGTATCTAAGTGCAAAACTTCAATTTTAGCTATATCAAGTATTTGATACAAATCGGGATAGCTTTCCCGAAGCAAACCAAGCATTTCAACAGCACCAAGTTCAATACTTTCAAAACCAAAAACATTATGGCCTTGTAAAAGTTTTAAGGGGCTTGCTTTTAGCTCAACATAAGGTGGACAGTAACGAGATTGAGTATAAAACTTCATGGCCATGTCAGTATATGAAGAAGGCAAAGACTCATAAGGGGCGTATAAATCACCCGTTATAGTATTACCATTTTCATCACGACTTACATGACGAGTAGCAGCAGGAAGGCCATAATCACGAATATCGCTATTAAAAATTTGAGTATCGCCAAAATGCTTAATAAACAAAGGGAGAACTGGAATAGCAAGTTTAAGATGATCTAACATTACAACCTCCCCAAAAAAAGTGCCTCTTCCACAGTCAAACTGGGAATAAGACCATAGAAGAGGCAAAGACGGTAATAATTTTTTTTATAAAAAGACATATGATAATTCCCAGTTTATCAAGTAACATGCACACAAGTAACGGTACAAATTAATTATATTACAGACACAATTTAATAACAAGCTATTTATCAACTAAATTAAGGCGAATGAAAATGATAGAGACGGTAAGATTGACAACATGGGAACAAAACGAGTTGAAAGAAAAATGTAACGAGATAAACAAAGAATTGATATTTTTGGGAGAGCAGCCAATACAAACAAGTAAACTTGTTCACATCATAATTGAAGGCGCAATTGAAAGATTAGAAGTAAATCAAAATGGGAAAATCACGCTCAGCTAAATAGCTAAAATACGTCAAAAGGTCAAATTATGAGACTCAGGCACACCATTAGATAGTGGTGTGCGAGGAAAGAAAAAACAAAATCCAGCATAAAACTAACGCCCTTCGGTTGTTTGCTCAATAAATAAAGGCATAACGAAAAGATGTTATACCTTCATTTATTCGAGCTTTAATAGCTTGACTTAACACAATTTATAATGAATGTCAATTTTATTCCACTACTTTTAAAATCCTTCAATACTGCCTTGAAACTCCATGTATTTTTTTAAATACGAACACTCACGAAAATTTGTAGAAAGTCCCTGACATTATACTAAGTCAGTGTTTGTTCCTAAAAATTATCTCCGTTTACCTCGCATGTGAAAAAAACACACCCTCCTTTCCGCGTTGATTTCGAATTTTAAAAGCCCTGAGCAAGACGTTACACAAAATAGTCATTCATTCTAAAAGTTGCGTCAACGCAATCAAAGACTACGCATAAACAAAGAACATATTCTCGAAAGCTTCACTTATCGAGAACATTGAATGTCTTGTAGTATGTAGTATGTTGTATTGTATTACATACAAGATACTACAAATAGGGTAAAGATAAGATAAAGAAAGACGACATAAAACTATGAAGGCGCTGAGTCTTGTTGAGACTGACCATTATTTGAGCCATTAAGATAGGAAGGAACTGGGGTTAATTGGCGCGAACGAGGAATAAAAGTAGGATCATCAGACATAATCATACACTCTTCGACACTTATCATAAGACGATCACCGAAGTGATTATACACTCTACAATTACTAGAAGATTGAATGACCATTGCAGGGCGTATATTCTCGTCTGAAGCGATATCTACTGTGTCGGTTGGCAAAAACTTATTATGAAGGTCTTTTCTAAAAACAGCACCTTGCTGACCAACACTAACAGCAGACGTGGGGTTCATAGCGTCCATAGGAGAGCCAGAAGGCTCGTTTGTAGTAGATATAGTCTTTTCCTCAAAGATAGAACTATAAACAGTCTTAACGCCATAATAAAGAGCTGGGATAGTGATAAGAATAAGAGCAACAGCTAAAGCTATCATGTAATAAACTTTATTGGGTCTTTTACGTGTTTTTTTATGAACAGCACCATCTTCAATTGATTTATATAAAGGAAATATTTCTTTATCTAAAGTATGAGTAAATTGATTAACTGCTTGTTTTTGATAGACACCCTTATCATCAATAGAGCGAATAGCTTTATTAAATTCAAAAACTTTAGGTTTATCATTTTCAAAGGGATTAGAAACGTGATAATGGGTCTTAATAAGTTTGGTTATTGCAGTATGTAAAAAACTTGGATCTTGGGTTATAAAAACGATTGTCTTACCTTCATGTCTTACTGTAGTTAAATCTCTAATACGTGGATCATCATTGATGCGCTTATTTGAATTTTCAAAAAAAGTTTTTTTCTGTGCTTCATCATAAAATATAATGGAATTGGCAGGAGTTTCACGCCAATCTTCTGGAGAAGGCAAAACACCATCAATATTTAAACCCTCAATATCAGCGTAGACAGGAATATCAGGGTGATCTTGCCTTATGGCACTAACAGCAGAAACAGACAAATGAGACTTACCAGAGCCGACTTGACCAGTAATAAGAAGCAACTGACGACCAATGACTAAAGACGAATCAAATGACATATTAAGAAGCCTTTGTTAAAAATGCTTGACTTGCAAGAATTGTAGCGCGAATAATCACAGCACCAATTAGAATACTAATCGCCTTATCCAAACCACCCAAGTGGGCAATACCAGCCATGTCACCAAGTAAACCAGCTTGCTGTTGAATTTTACTAATGTAGTAATTAACAACAGTTAAAGCTATTGCACCACTTGCAACACCGACACCCATACTTAAAAAAAAGGTTTTAAAACTATTAGGTAATAGACCTGTAAAAAAAGCACCTAAATCACCAATGAAACTACCTCTACCAGCCATAATAATTACTCTCTTTGTCTTCCGCCGCTAATAATCATTAATCCAGACACCCAAGCACCCAAAATAATAGCGGGTCTTATTTTGGTTGCAAATTCACAAAACGGAGAATAAGAAAGAACGATATCTTGAGAAACACCAGCAAGCTGAATAGGTATAGAAAGATCAGCAGGACAAGAACCGCCAAAGCTAACATAATCTTTAGTAGCAGTAGCAGCATGATCTAAATTAATATCAGGATCAGGCAATTCGACTTGTTCTATATCAGGTGGGGGTTCTGTAAAATAATCAACTGCATCACAAACAGGCCTTGCCCAATCACAAAAAGAAGGGAAAGAAAAACCGCCTTCAGGTGAAGTTTCAGGGTTAGAAGTATCTGTATCAGTATCAGTATTTGTCTGACTTCCTTGACTTGTACTTACTTCAGTTGTAGGAGCTAAACCAATGCCAGTATTAGGGGTAGTAACATCATCATACTTATATTCATAATCACCAAATTCATTTTTAACAGCCTCAATAGCACGAATAGCTGAAGGAGACTGAAATTCAGGAGTATAGACAGTCATATCAGCTAAAGCTTCAAGAGGAACATTATCTAAAACTAAAGAACCAATTGTTTCGTCATTAGCAGGTAAAGAATAGAAACCATCAACTTCTTTTAAATCAGGAATAGTATCAGGACTAACTAAATCAGTAGCCAATTTTCTATAAATCGGACTACTACCGTTATAATCCATAGAAGTAACATTTAAATCTTTAAGACCTAATTGAATTTGATCAAGATTATTGTAATAACAAGAAATAAGGGTAGCTGAAGTAGTATTACGATCATTATTAGCGAGATAAAAATTAAAAACTTCCATACAAGTCTTGCCCGATGGAGCGTTAGCAGTACGTGTAATTAATATATTAGTACCCGATAAGACACGAACATCATTATCTTTTTGTTCAACTTTTTCATAAATAACACCCGTAGAATTATCAAATAAAAGTCCCGAATCTAAAGCCATCTGAACCAAATCTAAAGCACGAAGGGCAGGAAAGTATTTACGAAAGCCTTTACCCATAAGCTTACCAACTTCAATCTTATTTAAAAAACCCGATGATTTTTTGACAACACCCTTATACTGAACGTCATATTGAGTAATTAACTTACCGTCAACAATTTTTGAAGAAACAGGTTTTACAAAATCACTAGGATCACCCGACAAAGCATAAGCAAAAGGTGTAGAAAATATAAGCATTAAAGATATAAGAAAACTTATAAATAATTTCATAAAAACCTACAAATATAAGGCATCACGGACAGCGACAATAAGCGCAACAATAGTAATTACTTGAAGTAAAAATTCTGGATTCATTGTTATACCCAAAAAAAACAACTCGCACCGCATCACAAACGGGGTTTGTCGATTGCGGTTGCGAGTTGTTTTTATAGAAGTTAAAAATTCTAAAAAGCAGCTCTAACCCATTTAAAGACTTTACCAGTCGCATAAAGAGATAAAACCGCCATTCCGATACCAGAAACAATAGCAACAGCACTCGTTATAAGTGCCATAATGCCTGAAAAAGCATCAATACCGATTGACGCCTCTTCAGCATGAGCGCCAGACATTAAGCCAAACGCAACAACAGCAACAGTCAAAACAGCAAGATTTTTAGAAGCAAATTTACTTACTTCAGATGAAGGTAAATTATCTTGATTCTCAACCATGATTATTCCTCAAAAATATGAGCGTCTGATCATCTTAATTACAGTGACTACGGTAAATAACATTGCTATACCAGCAACGTAAGTAATCATCTGCTCATTAGTTAATTTAAAGTCACTGTAAGAAGAAGATTCAACATACTGAATACAAGTAGTCAGCGTTTCATCTAATTGAATACACTTATAAACTCTCATCACGACACCTACGAGGAAGATGTAAAAAAAAGATGACAATCAAAGAGATTACAAGAGTAAAAGTAAAGTAAACAATGAAGTTAGATACAGCAGCAGATAGGATAGTGAAAAGCCTAAAATACATATCATCAGTCATGGTTTACTCGCAAAGTAGATAAATGGTATATTAATAATATAATCAATTAGATGATTTACGATTGTTAATAAGATAATCAAAACCAAAAAAGAGAATAAAAACAGCCATAAAAATATCTATAATCAAAGACATAATAAAAGCCTTATAAATCAGTTAGTTATTAATCCTTTTTAATATCAGGACGAGAAGAAGAACTAGGATTTAAAGGCTTTACACTATAAATCTCAAAA
>NZ_JBQQFC010000133.1:0-6337 GCF_052258445.1 Psychrobacter sp. T6-1 | reverse complement strand
GTGGTCACCAAACTGCTCTCCAAAGAAAACCGTCAAGAGCTGCTCGATGAAACCCGCGAAGAGTACATCAAAGTACGCGAACGTCTGGCGAAGCGTCAACCCAAAGCCGCCAAGCTCTCTTATGTAGAATCGATAAAAGCGGGCTTTAATTATGATTGGGTCAACTATACCCCGCCTGTGCCGAACAAACTCGGTCAGGTGATATTGGACGACTACCCTATCACTGACTTGCTGCCCTATATCGACTGGACGCCGTTCTTTATCTCTTGGGGTCTGGCTGGCAAGTATCCCAAAATATTACAAGATGACGTGGTTGGTGAAGCGGCGCGTGATCTGTTCGATAATGCGAATGAGCTGATGCAAAAGATGATCGATGAAAAGCTCATCGTCGCCAAAGGCTTGTTTAAACTTATGCCTGCGCGTCGCACCAGTAGCGATACGATTACCGTGTACGACAGAGCGCTCGAAGATGGCGGACAAGCCACGCATACCTTTGAGCATCTGCGTCAGCAAAGCGATAAAGCCAGTGGCAAGCCTAACTTTAGCTTAGCGGACTTTATCTCACCTTTAGAATCCGCTAACGATCATATTGGCGGATTTACCGTCTCTATCGTTGGCACTGAAGACTTGGCTGATAAGTATAAGGAAGCTGGCGATGACTATAACGCGATCATGGTACAAGCGCTGTCTGATCGCCTCGCCGAAGCCTTTGCTGAGCATTTGCATGAGCTCATCCGCAAAGACTATTGGGGCTATCAGGCCGACGAGAGTTTAACCAATGATGAGATGATCAAAGAAAAATACGTCGGTATCCGCCCTGCCCCGGGCTATCCTGCCTGTCCTGAACATACGGAAAAAGGCAAGCTGTTTGATTGGCTGGGTACGGTTGAGGCTATCGGTACGACTTTGACGGAGAGCTACGCGATGTGGCCGGCGTCTTCGGTCAGTGGGTTTTATTACTCGCATCCTGAGAGTGAATACTTCAACGTCGGAAAAATCAGCCGAGATCAGTTAGAGGATTATGCTAAGCGTAAGGATTGGGATATTAAGACGGCTGAGAAGTGGTTAAATCCAAATTTGTAGGAATATAGGTTATATGCATGGAAGATATTATTAAGCTTTGGTTTAAAGAAGGATACACGGATTTCGATTCGAGCGATGGCTTGAATCGAGACAATCCATTCGAGTTGAAACGCTTGAATATAATAGTTGGAGCCAACAATTCTGGCAAAAGTCGTTTTATGAGAGAGCTTATATTCAAGCTAAAAACAAATAGTGTAGAATTCAAACCTCCTCAAGTTTATACAGACTACATCTTAATCATAAACAGTTTTATTAATTCGTACTCTTCAAGTGATCAATTCGAAGTATTAGACAATTCTTTATATAGCTCAGAACATATTGCAAGAGAGTGGCAAAGCACTGGTTCTTCACTTGTCGATATAAGAAAAAGGATTGAAGCGCATCTTACGTATAGTACTAGTTCGATTAAACACGGTACTTTAGAATATGAAATAATTAGCAAAACTCCTCAACATAAGCTAAAAGAATTTATAGTTAAAATAAAAGAGCTAACTGAAGGCCTAAATGAACTTCAGAATGATTTAGACACTTTAAGTCTTAAATCTTTAATGTTTTTCTACATCGACAGCTTGAGAAGCTTAAGAAAATTGAATTCACAAACAATCTCTACTGATGATGAATCCGAACACTACCCTTTACTTTTTAGAACACTCACTGACTATAGTTTTGAGAAAAATGAAATAATATCAGGTGAAGATTTTTTTGGTTTACTAACTGATTCACTGTTAGGTAAACCTGATGAACGCCAAAGAATTCAAAGCTATCAAGAAAAATTGTCTCACTATTTTTTCAATAATGAAACTATTACCATTATTCCCTATTTAAAAACCGATACTATAGAAATTAAAATTGGTAATGAAGAACAATTCCCTATTTCACAGCTTGGTGATGGTTTACAGCAAATCGTCATTCTTACCTATAAAGCTTTTTTGACTACCGAACCGTCCTTTTTTTTCATCGAAGAGCCAGAAATGCATTTGCACGCAGGCTATGTTAAGCAATTGATGAAGTTCTTGCTAAACGAAACTGACCACTACTATATGGCTACCAGTCACTCTAACTATCTGCTTGATATGATTAATGAGGATAATCGAATTGCTTTATACCGTGTGGACAAAGAACACAGAAATGGTGAAGAAAATAAATATGAAACCGTTATTAAGCGCTGTGATGGTGACCGCACTATATTACAAACCTTAGGTGTATCTCCTTCTTCAGTCTTCTTGGCGAATTGCACAATTTGGGTAGAAGGTATCACTGACCGTCTCTACTTTGTTCAATACTTAAAGAAATATCTAGAAGAGCTAAAAGAGATTGATAAAACTAAATGGGAAGACTACTCACGCTTTATCGATGGTTACCATTATACGTTTGTGGAGTATCAAGGTTCGAACTTAGAGCATTGGGATTTTGAGATTGACTCTTTAAAATCAGTTGATAGCAGTAAGAATAAGGGGTTATACGCTGTACTTTCAACATCAAGTGCTTTAGTAATAGCCGATGCTGACTTGAAAGAAAAACCTAGGTTTAATGAACTTGAAAAACAGCTAGGAGATAAGATCGTTATCACTCAGGGTAAAGAAACTGAGAATACATTACCCAAAAACTTACTAATTAGAAAATTCTTCAAATTGTGCCCTAATAATGGGTTGGCTAATCAAGGGAACACGACGAAGCTAGCTTTCAGCGACGAATATGAAAGGTATTTTAAAGATAGCTATCAAACATCACCTAAAGGTATAGGTAAATATTTTGATAGGGTCTTAGAAAGAATGCGTACGAATGAAGTTTTCCCTCAGCTAAAAGCTGATGAAAAGTCTTTTTCCTTTTCAGATGGAAACCAAGGCACTATTAAGGGTAAAACTAGTTTCTGCCAAGACATAGTTGAGCTGATGCAGAGTGATCGATGGAAACTAACACAATCAGCAACAGAATTGTGCGAATCAATATTTCAGCATACAAAGGCTAACAATCACTAGTTTAGAATTTTGGAATGAACAATACATCGTACAAAGCTTCTATACTGTCGTATTTAGTGAATTGTCCTTTATTAATAGTGCGTATGTTAGGTCGCTCAGCCTTTACTCCCTCCGCATTACCTTTAGTATGTTTTGCTACTTTAGCATTTTCTAATCCGTTTAATGGCTGTCCAGCTTCAGACCCAAAGAAGTAGAAAGATTTTAACTCTAATGTATCTTCATCAAATACTATCCAAATTACACATCCTGAGGGCTTACTAGCTAAACGAGTATTGATGTTCTGTCTAGAAGTTTTTCCACCTATTTTTGAAGCTTTAAGCTGAATATGACGGATGATATTGTCATATTCCAGAACAACGTCACAACCTGCGTTATCGACTTCTGGTTTCATAACTTCAAGCTGACAATCACCTTTTATCCATGACAACTTTAGCATTTCACTAATAAATAAATGTTCAATCAGTTTCTCTCGAAAGCTTGAATGTTCGAAGTGTTTACTCATAATTTACCTTATATTCTTTGAAATATTTTATCTTATTAGACTTATCTTGATTAAATTTATAGCATTGCTATAATAGCTTCAACAGCACCGCCACCTCTATCTTCCTCCTCTGGCAACATTGGGTTAGAAAACGTGGCGGTTTTCTATTATCTTGATGTCAGCTCAATCTGTCTTATCCTTCCCCCGCCGACACTTCTCAGAACAATAAATCACTTGCTCCCAATCCTTCTCCCATTTCTTACGCCAGGTAAAAGGTCGCTGACAAACCGGGCAGATTTTTTGTGGTAGGTTTACCTTTTTATGCGCCATAATCATGCCTTGTGTCTCATATAAAGCTGGGCTAAAAGCACCAGCCTACAACCACCGTGAGTCTCAAACTTAGTGTTTGCCATTCACTTCTGATGACTGACATTTTCAAAGGTCTTTACCCTTCGACATTGATCGGAGCAATAGACCATACTTTCCCAGTTTTTATCCAATTTCTTCGTCCAGCTAAACTCGCGCTCGCACACTGGACATTCTTTTTTGCGGACGTTCTTCTTTTTATGCGCCATGTTTCGCCTTATCCTACTATAGAGTTATCAAGGGGTGCGTAGAGCGCACCCGACGTCTGCTATGAGCTATGCTCGTCAAAGATTTTGTTGAGCTGATTGAGGCTATTGACGATGAGTTTGCCAGATTGATCCGTGCTGGTATCGAGAGCGATTTTCTCATCCATGCGCATGGCGAGTGGCTCTAGCGCTTGTTTGAGCGCATTGGTCATCAGCTCAGTTTGCTCAGTGAGATCAGTGCTCAAAGCTTGATCGTCAGTACTAGTCGATAGACTTTGAGCTATTTGCTGCGCTAGTTGTTCAACCGCGCTGACCAGTTGTACCATCAACGCTTTTTGCATGTCGTGATTTTGCTTGAGGTACTCGCTTTCTTCCTTTTCAGCATTGTGGTCATGCTTATAGATTTGCGTGAGCTGGTTGATGCTCTTCTCAAAGCCACTATCGATGCTCTCGCTGACGACTTTGGCGTTATTTACAAAACCTGTGATAACGCTATCGGCGAGCCGTTTTTGTGCTTCAAGCTGCGCATCTCGTTTGGCTTGCTCTGCTGACTCATTTAAACGCGCGAGTTGCTCAGGGTCGTTTTGGCTAAGGTAAGTATCAAACTGGCTGCTGATAGCGTTAAAGCCACTGGCTAAATCAACGAGTTGCGCGACAATACGGGCACCGACGTCGCCATCTTCCCCGCCCATAGCTTTATTACGTAAAAAGTCCGCTTTGATTTGTGCCCAGCGCTCGGCCTCATCCGCAGTCAATTCGCCACGCATCTCCGCAAGCTTAAGCAAGTTACTCTCTGCGCCTTGGGTCAATAGTTGCGACTCGCCTAGATAGTGATCGTCGATAAGCTGGTTTAGCTCTTCTTTATTCATCACCGCCGATAGCTTTTCGGTCATTTTGTTCATGTTGCGGTAGCTGCCTTGCAGTTTAAATATTGGCTCGACGCGATATTTATCATCTTGTGAGGCGGAGGCAATGTAGGCTTGGTTGACGTCAAGGATGACCTCTTGCACCGTGAACATATGACGCAGGATAGCGATAATCTCGTTAATCTCCGAGGTGCTATACGGGTAGGTCAGCTCGCTGCTTTGCGCTTGTGCAAGATTGGCATTATCAGCCTTGGCCATCTTAATCAGACGATGGACGTCGCTCAAATCACGATTGGCAAGTGGTGCGAGGACTTTGTTTGAGGTCAGTGAGTTTTCGATATAACTGAGCGCAAAGACTTCCTCCATTCCGCTCATGATATCACCCAAATTATAGATGTCGGCACGGTTGGCGAGCATGTCAGGGACTTTAAAGGCCTCACCGCTTTCGGTGTACGGGTTACCCGCCATGACCACGCAGAACTTCTTGCCACGCATATCATAAGTTTTGCTTTTGCCTTGCCAGACGCCATCTATACGGCGTGTGCCATCGCCTAAAGAGATAAACTTCTGCAAAAACTCAGCATGAGTATGCTGGATATCGTCAAGATAGAGCATGACGTTATTGCCCATCTCAAAGGCCAAGTTGATTTTATTCAGCTCTTCACGCGCGGTGGCATTGGGCGCTTTTTCGGGGTCGAGGGAGGTGACATCATGACCGAGTGAAGGACAATTAATCTTCATAAAGATTAAGCCCAAACGATTCGCCACGTATTCCATCAAGGTGGTTTTACCGTACCCTGGTGGCGATATCATCATGAGGATGCCCATCAGATCGGTACGTTTGTCCTCGCCGACCGTTCCCATTTGCTTAGCAAGATTATCACCGATCAGAGGTAGATAGCTCTCGTTAATCAGGCGGTTACGCACAAAGGATGACAGTGGACGTGGCATAAATTCGTCCAGTCGCAATTCCTCTTTGGCGTCGTGCAAAATCTCTGAGCGCATGGCAAGATAGCGCTTGTAAGCAGGTATAACTTGGGTATCGTGATGGTGCAAACGGCTTAAGAAGTCATCGACGGCAAAGGTCAGTGTTTGGCTGTGAATGCGCTCGTGCTCGCCTAATAAGTTATCAACTTGTATCTCAAGTGAGACGTCACCGACACTACGCTCAAAGTTAGTCACTTGATTGAGCGGGTTATTAAGGCTGGTCAGCGAGGTTGCGGCTGAGAATGACAAGGTAGATGGCGTGCTAGTCGCCCCTTTGTTACCTGCGCCTTTATTCAAGCTCACGCCAGAATCAATCAGACGCTGTACCAAGGCTTCGCGCTGACTATCTGTTAATTGGGTGAGCAAAAT
>NZ_JBQQFC010000132.1:0-6340 GCF_052258445.1 Psychrobacter sp. T6-1 | reverse complement strand
ATGATTAGCGCGAATGTAAAAGATTTGTTTTAATGTACTCAAAGCCACTTAAACTCAGTTAACAACACTACTGCACAGTTAAAGAGCCATAATTGTTAAAGTAATAAGACTGTCATCAACAAGGAGTGATCATGACTTTTCTATCGAAGAATAAACCGAGCCTAGTATATATGGCTGACGACACTTGCCATTGCACGAAGTGTAATTGTAGTAGTACGGCCACCTACAAAAACTGTAGCTGCTGTAGCAACTGCTGTCAGTGTGGTTAGACATAAGCAAAAATATGCATAACATGTAATCTAATCGATTATGTAGTGACAAGGCCAGCATCTTAACTTTCAAGGTGCTGGTTTTTTGTTTAGGGGTATAACTAAAACATTGTATTTTTTGTCACAACCTCAGGCTTGTATATATTGCCATACGATGACTAATATAGCGGCGGCGATAGACCATGCCACAACGCCCAATAGCAGAGCCTTGTACAAGCTCATATAATTAATACCAAAAAAGACCACGAGCGTATAAATCAGATGCGGTATGACGCCTAACATACTAAATATTAACGCGATCTTTAAGTCTGCACCGCTACGCTCAGTGCCAACAATAAAGTGACTAATAAGCGTAAAGGTTGGAAAAAGCGGTGCCAAAGCCGCCAAATAAAAAAAGCGCGTCTGTGCGAAAAGCTGTATCAACAATACCATGAGCGCACCAATAATCATCTTTACCCAGATCATAATGAGGTGCCTCCCCTTATCACATTATATGTCACTAACATAAGCATAGCTCAGTTTGTCATGACACAATAGCCTCTATATAGAACTTGATAGACAACATCTACAATAAACCCTATATAGCTCAGGACTAAATAGGGTTTTTGAATTGTTCGATGCATTAAGTACCTGCTCGTTATTGCAGGGCCTTAGTGATATCAGCAAGTAGCGGCGGGATATCGTGCTTATCGGTTATCACCTCTAGCATTACCAGTTTATGTGTCGTTGCTGCTGCTGTCTGTAGTGCAGACTTTAGTTCGCCTGCTGTTTGGGCTCTTAACGTTAAGCTATTGGTCTCATTACCACCAAAGGCTTGCAGCATTACTTGCCAATCACAATGCGGAATATCATTATAAGGTTGGTTCTCACCATGTATCGCACGCTCAACGGTATAGCCGTCATTGTTAACCAGTATGATAAAGGGGTTGATGCCTTCTTTGAGCATGACCGCGATATCTTGAATCGTTAATAGTGCCGAGCCATCGCCTATCAGTAGTACGCTGCGTTTGTGCGTGGAAGCAATCCCAGCGCCGAGGCTAGCGGGCAAAGTATAGCCAATTGAGCCCCACATCGGTTGTCCGTAGCACGTCACTCCAGCAGGCAGACGCGTATCGCTAATACCAAAATACGCCGTTCCTTGATCGGCAAACACCAAATTATTATGGGTTAGACCCTTGGCAACGATATGCCATAGGTCGTCTTGACGTATCGCTTCGCTATCTGCGCCAATCTGCTCGTGAGGCATCATAGGCTCACATAGCGGCATAGGTATGATATCGACACCTGAGGTCATCACCTCGTGTACAGCTTGCAAGCTGTCCTTTAGTGCGATTGGGGCAAAATTTTGCCCGCCGATGCTGGCGCGCTCATAGTGCAAATCAACCACTGATTTTTCATCGATATTTTGGCTAAATCCTGCGGTCGTTGTATCCGTATAATTGACCCCAACTTTGATCAAGCACTCGCAGTTCTCGACCGCATCCTTGGCGACAGGTCTAGAGGCAACACCAGAGTAGGTGCCCACCCAGCGCTCGCCTTGTTCATCAAGTAAGCTTTTGCCCCATGACAAGGTGGTATAAGGCACCTCAGTATCAGCGATTAAGGCTTTAAGCTCCTCTTGTAGTCCCATTCGATGCACCATTAGATCAGCCATCAATGTGGTTGTCTTGTTAGGTAAGAACTCAATGAGTGTTTGCTTGAAGGCGCTCAGTGCAGCAGCGCTTGTGATGTCTTCTTGACTATCATCTAGCTTAGTCGTTGGTGGATAGATCGGTAGCTTTGCCACATCGGGTGAGAGCATTAAGTAGCCTGGACGATGCTTTTTGAGAGTCATGCGTATCACTCTGTCAATCTCTGATGCCGCATTTTCTGGAGTAATCTGCGCGCGCGCGACAGTTACAGGTTCGACCATCTTGATAAAGTGATTGAAAACGCCATCGCCCAAGGAGTGATGAATACGGCTCTTGGCATTTTGCAGTGATGTCGCAGGCGCACCGACGATATGTAGCACTGGCGCATACTCTGCAAACGAGCCTGCGGTCGCATTAATCGCCGACAGCTCGCCCACGCCAAAAGTAGTCACCATCGCTGCAAAGCCACGCTCACGAGCGTAGCCGTCTGCAGCGTATCCTGCGTTTAGCTCATTGGTATTGCCGACCCAACGCAGCTTGTCCGAGGCTATGATGTTATCTAAAAATGATAAGTTGTAGTCGCCTGGCACGCCAAATACTTCAGAAGCTCCTGCTTCTGCTACTCGGTCAAATAGATAATCAGCAATGGTATAAGGTTGAGTCATGTTTGTTGTCCTTGTTTTATAGTTCTAGCATTAGGGTTATTAAGTGTAGTTGCAGCTTTAAAGCTGTTTTGTACTTCACAAATATTATGGAATACTTATTATAAAAATATGTTATACCATAAGACAATCTTGAAGTCACACGTGGTTTGATTACTGAGATAATTTATACAAAAATTATTGACAGACTAATAAATATACGTATAATATGCTGTCATCATCTGGCGATGCTTAGGTATGGCTTATATGATGATTTAGCGGGAATAGCTCAGTGGTAGAGCATAACCTTGCCAAGGTTGGGGTCGAGAGTTCGAATCTCTTTTCCCGCTCCAAATTTGCTTTGATAAAGCACAAAAGCCTCACTACTCTTTATACGAGCGGTGAGGCTTTTTTTTGTTCAATTTTCTAAGGTTGTAGCGAAATTTAGTAATTGCGCTGCGGTGTGTAAGCAGGTTTTATAGCGAGAATATTATAATAGATAAATTACTACTAATATCTAAGCCAGACAGCTTAAGTTGTCTGGCTTTGTTGTATTCATCATTTATTAAGAAACAGGCTCAAATCTTTTATCAATGCCGCCCTAGACTCCAACGTTTAAGAATGCTCAAGTCCTATATAGCACCTTTACCACATGCCAGCCAAATTTGGTTTTTACCAAGTGCGGGGTAAAGAGTTCGCCGTTGAAGCAGACTTTATCAAATGGCCCTACCATATCGCCTTTTTCAAACTCGCCTAAGCTGCCACCTTTTTTACCTGATGGGCAGGTTGAATACTTCTTAGCCAGCACATCAAACTGAGCGCCTTTTTTAAGCTTAGCAATAATCCCCTCAGCCACTTCTTTGTCTTTTACTAAAATATGTAATGCGCTAGCGGTACGAGCCATAATGTAAACCTTTTATTAAATATTAATTATCAGAGCATTGTATCACTACTTACTTTGGGTGCTGACCTAACTGGTATGGTCGATTCGAAATAAAATCGATACGCTAATATTATCAGTTTTATAGTGAGTCAACTATGTACTCTATTTTAGGGTCACCCATAGCTTAAACGATATGTTGTACCTTTAAAAAGCTATTTACAAAGGACATTTTTTAATAATTCTCTAATATAATTATGTATCAATGCCTCTACGAAGATAGCTCGTCTAAAACACTTAATAGCTCATAAAACCGCTTGCGTAGCACCCGCAGCCCGCTCAATTAATAGATCCACTGGGGCGTCAGGACTCAAAGTGCCAAAGGCTAAGCCATGCTCATTTGCAAGCCTAGAGCGACAGAATATCGTTGCGATTTCAGTATTGTCAGTGAGTAGCAAGATAGACGCTTGTAGCATTAATGCTAGGCGCTCAATCACGTAACGGCTACGAAACTCCAAGGTTTGAGTATCCTCAAAACGCCCTGTCAGACGCTTGAGTTCAGCATCATAATCGGGGTTTTTGCCTGCTGCTTTTTTTAGCTCTGTGAATAGTGCATCGCGAGTTTCGGGCTCCTTTTTTAATGCTCGAAGCACATCTAGACATTGTACATTACCACTGCCTTCCCAAATTGAATTGAGCGGTGCTTGTCTGTAGAGACGCGGCATTATGGTCTCTTCCACATAGCCATTACCTCCTAGACATTCTTGCGCCTCATTGACAAGGACAGGAGTGCGTTTGCATATCCAATATTTGCCAATGGCCGTGGCGATACGCGCAAGGGCGGCTTCATGAGGGTCGTGGTCGATGCTATCAACCGCGCGAGCAATACGCATAGTTAGGGCAATCGCAGCTTCTGACT
The DNA here is from genome assembly GCF_052258445.1 of Psychrobacter sp. T6-1. Taxonomy (NCBI): domain Bacteria; kingdom Pseudomonadati; phylum Pseudomonadota; class Gammaproteobacteria; order Moraxellales; family Moraxellaceae; genus Psychrobacter; species Psychrobacter sp. T6-1. The sequence continues at coordinate 2,000 of NZ_JBQQFC010000132.1, read as the reverse complement.
CTAAGGCTAAATCTGCCAACACATTACGCATAATAGGCTGATCAATGAGTAGCTTACCAAATGCCTCGCGCTGGCTGGTGTGATGAATAGCTTGAACGATAGCTTGACGCATTTGTGCTGATGAGCCAATCATACAGTCGAGTCGGGTTAGCGCTACCATTTCAATAATTGTCGGGATACCGCGACCTTCTATGCCCACTAACTCGCCAAACGCTTCTTGAAACTCTACTTCTGATGAGGCATTTGACCAGTCGCCTAATTTGTCTTTTAGGCGCTGTACTTGGATAGCATTGCGCGTGCCATCAGGACAAAAACGCGGTACTAAGAAGCAGCTAAGACCATTTTCTGACTGGGCCAAAACAAGGTGAGCGTCACACATTGGCGCTGAGAAAAACCATTTATGACCGATAATTTTATATGAGCCGTCCTCTTGTAGCGTAGCTTTCGTCGTATTACGACGTAAGTCTGAGCCGCCTTGTTTTTCTGTCATTCCCATGCCCATAGTACAGCCTAGCTTCTCCTCCATAGGTAAGCTACGCGGATCATAGTCTGAAGATAACAACTTAGGTAACCATTTATCGGCCAGTGTAGGCGCATGTCGTAGTGCAGCAATTGCAGCATAGCTCATAGACATCGGGCACCCAAACCCGGCCTCAGGCTGTGACCCTAAATACATCACGGCGGCGCGTGCCACGTGCGCGCTACTGCGCTCTTCATTACGCCAGGCAAAATTGCTCATGCCATACTTCATGCCCGCCCTCATCAAATCATGGTAGGCTGGATGAAACTCTACTTCATCTATACGCCGTCCATAACTGTCAAAGTTTCGCAGTTTAGGCTTGTTCTCGTTAGCCAAAAAACCGCTAGTGATCAGCTCACCACCAGTAAGTGCACCAAACTCGCTCAAATGATTCTCTGCCCAAGACGCGCCCTCTCGAGCCACTGCTTCTTTTAGCGCTATGTCTGTTTCCCATGCATTATAATTGGCTAAGGCATAAGGCTGATTTTGCACCTCATGAGTATGAAATTGATTTACAATTGACATAATGGTTATCTTCCTTGGTTTTAAATGGCCTATCCTAGGCTTTAGTAGTCAGTATTATAGTCTCGTCTTAAAATGCAACGCATCTGTTTTATCCAGTAATGATTAGATAGCGATATAAGCGTAGGCTAATTCATATAGTATTCAATATGTAGTGAGGCTTTTTTGCTTAACCTTAGAACAACAGGTTATCATTGTCTCTAAAGCGTTCTGTATAATAGAAAATATACACCCAAATACATATCAATAATCAGGTAAATCTTATGGCAAAACTAGAATCAAACACTGAATTAGAAGCCGCGGCATTTCGCCGCTTGCTCGCCCATTTAGACGAGCGCAAAGATGTACAAAATATTGAGCTGATGAACCTTGCTGACTTTTGTCGCAACTGTCTATCCAAATGGTACAAAGCGGCTGGGGAGGAGCGCGGTATTGATATTGATTATGAAGATGCGCGTGAGCTTATCTACGGTATGCCCTATTCTGAGTGGAAAGAGAAATATCAGCAAAAAGCAACACCCGAGCAATTAGCGCGCTTTAACGAGATTGAAGCTGCAAAAAACAAGTCTGATGAAGACAAACAATAGTTACTCGCACTCTATACCCTAATTTTGACACGCACCCTAAGACACACCAATCACTCAACCTTGCCGCGACTTTAGCGGCTTTCTATAGATTTAAGTATGCTGCTGAACCCTACGGTTCCTTGTTTTTGCATTTGACGGTCAAATAGGCGACCGATCAATGGCAATGGTAACATCAAGCGACCCTCAGATACCCAAGTGACGTGTGTGGTGCCGTCCCCTAAGTCTTTTAGATCAATGACACCTTTATCATGTTGCATTTTCATCGGTCTAGATTTCTCGATTTTGTATTGCATATGAGTAGGACGCTCAAATGCCTTGATTCGCTCCCAAAATTTAACAGGCCCGGTTTGAATCACGCGTAAAGCGCCGAC
>NZ_JBQQFC010000131.1:0-6351 GCF_052258445.1 Psychrobacter sp. T6-1 | reverse complement strand
GTAATTAGTAAATATTTATATTGAAGCTAAATACTAGCCTTGTTTTTCGCTTTGTCTTAGCAGTATCCAAACGGGAATAAGACCTACGAGTACTATGAGTAAACTCGGTAGCGCTGCTCGCGCCCACATGCCTTCGCTGGTCATTTCAAACACGCGCACCGCTAGGGTATCCCAGCCTTGCCGGCGCGTCATAAGCGTGATCGGCATCTCTTTCATCACTTCAACGAAACCCATAAGCAGCGCAGTAAGCACGCCAGGACTGAGCACAGGCAGCACCACTCGTCGCCAGCGCTGTAATGGACTGTCGCTAAGTAGTTTGGCAGCCGCTTCTTGATTGACAGTCAAGCGCTGAAGTTGTCGATCTATAGGCTGAAAACTAACGGTCAAAAACCGCGTTGATAGCGCTAGCAGCATGACAATCACGCTACCTGAGAGAAACTGTTTTGAGGTAATGCCAAAGGCAATGAGTTGATTATCAAGCCATGCAATAGGAATAAACACCCCGACCGCCAGCACCGTACCTGGGACGACGTAGCCTAGGTTAGCTAACGTAGTCAAAAGCTTGGTGATTTTATCTGGATACTGACGTTTTATCCAAGCGATAATGATAGCAAAAAACGCGATGAGCAAGGTGGTCATACTAGCAATCATCAAGCTATTGGTCACAAAATCGATGTAACGCGCATCAAAATCTTCTTGATAATTCATCGCAGTCCAATAAATCAGCTGCAAAAACGGTATCAAAAACGCAACCAAAAACACGGTCGTACAAAACAGCGTCATCGCCAGTTTGCTTGCGCTACTGCTGTCAAAACGTCGGTTGCTACCTTGCGTCACTACGTTGCTGCGCCGCGCTTGCCAATATTGCTCAAAGAGCACGACGATAAACACCACACCTATTAATAACGCGGCAAGTTGGGCGGCGGTCGTTAAACTAAAAAACCCAAACCAAGCCTTATAAATAGCAGTGGTAAAGGTATCGACATTGAATACCGATACCGCGCCAAAGTCCGCCAAGGTCTCCATACAAGCAAGTAGCAACCCACCAATGATCCACGGCAGCGCTTGCGGTAATGCTAATCTAAAGAACACTCGACTGCGGCTAAATCCTAGCATTTGCCCCGCTTCAATCGCACGGCGTCCTTGCGATAAAAACGCTTGACGCGCCAGCAGATAGACATAAGGATAAAAGGCCAACGACAGTATCAGTCCTGCGCCCCACACGTTGCGCACTGATGGTATGGCAGTCGTCAATCCAGCATCACGTAAAAAAGTCTGCAAGGGCCCGCTAAAGTCAACGATACCTACGGTGACGAACGCCAAGACATAAGCGGGTATCGCAAGCGGTAGCATGAGCGCCCACGTAAAAAAGCGCTGCCCTGGGAAGCGGTACATACTGGTAAACCAAGCCAATATCGTCCCGATGCTGCCAGAGAATACCGTGACCATAACCAGTAAGATAGCGGTATTTTTGAGCACTTGTGGCAATACGTAATCTGCCATGTGCGTCCAGATATCAGCGACTGGCTGTGTCCATGACAGCAGCACAATCAAAATCGGCACCAGCATAAACAACGAAATCAGCCCTAAGACTGATTTCGATAAAATGCGCTGCACAACCGTATAGTCACGGCTGCTGGCGCGCTTTTGGCGGATATCTAACTTATTAATAGTATTACCTTGCAAGACGTTTTCGGTATATTCCTCATCTATCTCTATTGTATATAAATAAAGCTAGATGAGAGTGCTTTTATTACCGATAATCCCTATTTGCTTTTATTTTTTACTGTTATTTATAGCCCGCTTTATCCATCATTTGGATAGCCCCAGTTTGTAGCTCACCAAATTTCTGTACATTGATATCGTCTTGTTTAAACGTGCCCCAAGATCTGAGCATATCCGACTCATCAACGCCTGCTTTGACAGGATATTCTTTATCAGCACTGGCATAGATACCCTGTGCTTCATCAGATGACAACCATTCCATCAGTTTCAGCGCGCCATCTGGATTGTCTGAGCCTGCGACCACGCCTGCGCCAGAGATATTCACATGAGTACCCGTTCCACCTTGATTGGCCCAGAATATATTAACAGGGAAATCAGGCTTTTCATCGAGCAGACGACCATAGTAGTAGCTGTTTGCGATACCGACTTCACACTGACCAGCAGCGATTGCCTCAAGCAAGCTGGTATCATCGCTAAAGACATCCGTTGCAAGGTTATCCACCCAGCCGCGGATGACCGCTTCAGTTTGCTCTTCACCTAAGTGCTCTATCATGCTGGCGACTAGGGACTGGTTATAAACCTTTTTAGAGGTGCGCAGACATAATTTACCTTTCCATTTTGGATCGGCCAGGTCAGCATAGGTAGACAACTCTTCGGCATCAATTTTGCTTGGATCGTAGAATATAGTACGCGCGCGTAATGATAAACCCGTCCACTGACCTTTTGGATCACGGTATTTGGCAGGAACGTTTGCCGTTAGCACCTCTGATGCGACAGGTTGCAAGAGACCTTGCTGTCCTGCCTGCCATAAGTTACCCGCATCGACAGTCAATAGCATATCGGCTGGCGTGTTGTCACCTTCAGCTTGCAGGCGCGCCATAAGCGGACCGTCTTTGTCAGTGACTAGCTCAACCTCGATACCTGTCTCTTGGGTATAGCGATCTAAAAGGGGTTTTATCAGCTGCTCGTTACGAGATGAGTAAACAGTTACCGTAGGCTCATTGCTGTTAGTCGCTACGGTTTCAGTAGCCTCAGTTTCAGTAGCTGGCGTCTCGCTATCAACACTCGTTTCAGGAGTAGAGGCATTATTACAACCCGCTAATCCTAACATTGCCCCAAATACAGCAACAGATAAAATTTTGGTCGAGGGCAAGCTGATGCTCGTAGCGCTAATTGACATGGTTATCTCCGCAGTAATGCTCGTCGTTATAGAGGCTTTTGATAGAAGCTGCTATCTATAGAATGCAATAAATAAATAAATAAAAAATCAGACCCAAAAGTCCGAAAACAACATACTAATCTAAATGAGATTAATTATCAATACATTTATTTAGCACAATCTGCTATCTATAGTTTACGTGTTTTACTGATATATAAGGTAGGCTTTTAACTGAGTTTACGGATAGTTTTAACTTAGTAACCACTGCCCCAAGATCACATTGACCGCCGCTTCAGTACGCAGTATCCGTGACCCCATGCTAACCGCTTGACAGCCTTGTTTGGCAAGCAGGTCAATCTCATAATCAATCCAACCGCCCTCGCTACCGATACAGACGACAGAAGGTAGTAGCTGTAAATTTGTCTCATTACACAGCGTTTGCATATATTGCGTCAATGACACCTCGCTATAAGGATGCGCGACGATAGCGCCTGTAGTGATTAAGTCTGCAAGTTTGTCCTCGACAAAAGGTTTAAAGCGTTTTTCTAGCGTGATACTAGGCGCGGTGGTGTCAACGCCTTGTTGTAAGCCCTCTAGTACAAACTCATCGAGACGATTAAGCATTGGACTTTGCCAATAGCTCTTTTGCGTACGATAGCTGTTAACCAATATGATGTCGCGAACGCCTAAGGCGGTCATATCCATTATTAAACGGCGCAGCACTTTTGGACGTGGCAAGGCTAAAACCACGCTAACATTGAGCTTAGGTGGCGGCTCAACGGTCAAGGTAACATCAAAAAGACTAATCTGAAGCGGCGTTATGTGTTCAATAATAGCGCTACCAATATTACCGCCAAGTTGCCCTATTTTTAGGCTATCCCCTACTTTTAGCCCAAGCACTTTGTCAATATGTTCAATCTGCTTAGCATCATCAATGACTGCAGTCGGCAAAGTGATATTGGCTGCGGGTAATAAAATACAGTTCATGTAAAATGCCGTTTTCAGTAAATTGATTTATAAGCTTTCAAGGATATAAGGCTTATAAGCATAAAGGCTTTTAAGGATAAAGATAATTTAAGCCTTTATCGCTGAATACTCTTCTATAACTTCTTCAATCATAGACAGTTGCCGCGTCAAGACAGACTGCTGCTCTAATGTCATTGTTTTGCCTGCTTTACCTGCCGTAAGTGCCAGTTCTGTCTCACTAAGCCATAGCTTTAGTTGCTCATAAATCAGCGTGTCGTCAGTCGTTTGATCATCCAAAGCCTCTCGATCCTGCTTATGGATAGCTTGATAATAAGGATTATAGGGTTGATACAGCGCGCCGGCGCTCGCCAATTTATCGACCACACTCTGACACGATTGTGTATAGCGCCCTATCAGTACTGGTGTCCCAACGCTAGCAGGCTCTACTGGATTGTGCCCACCGATATCGACCAAAGAGCCACCGACTAGTGCTACGTCAGCGAGCTTATACCAGTGCATGAGCTCGCCCATACTATCAGCCAAATATACTTGGGTCTGATCAGTTATTTGCTCATCAAGACTACGCCGTGCCATTGTCAGTCCTGACGCTTTAATAAGCGTTGCCACCTCATCAAAGCGCTCAGGATGCCTAGGAACGATGATAAGTAAAACCTTATGAAGCGCTGATTCTGCTAGCAATCGTGTATGCAACGTCAAAGCTGCTGCTTCCTCACCACTATGGGTACTCGCCGCTACCCAAATGGGACGCGCTAATGCGTCTCGTTCTGTGTTAGCAGCAGATGTAACGTTGGGCTCTTTTTTTAGGGCCTTGTTTTTTGTCTTATCCTCAATCTCAACTGTCGCTTGAGTATTTTTTGCTGTGATCTGCGGGGTATTTATGACCCATTTGAGCGAGCCTGCCACCCGAATCTGCGCGCTTTGCGCACCTAACTGACGAAAGCGTTTGGCCGACTCATCATCTTGCGCGATGATCAGCGTCAAATTCTCCATCATGCTCGTGCTGACCGCTTCTATCTTTTGATAGCGCTTAAAAGAGGACGCAGACAGACGACCATTCACTAAGATGCTAGGTATTTTGTGCTCAGATAGTTTGCTCAATATATTAGCCCACAGCTCAGTTTCGACAAACAGTGCAGCAATAGGCTCTACATGCGCCAAAAACGTCTCGACCACCGCAGGCGTGTCTACGGGAACATAGCTGTGGCTCAGCCTGCCTGATGCGATATCATTAGCAAAACGGCTAGCACCGCGTGCAAATCCTGTCTGCGTGGTATTGGTCAGCCAGATCTGGTAGCCCTTTGCGAGTAAGGCATCGAGCAGTGGCGCGATGGTATTAGTCTCACCTAAAGATACGGCATGACACCAAATAACGGATTGAGGGTTAGTTATCATACGGCTGTTTTTAACAAGACTGGTTTGATCAGAACAATTTTGATCATTAGCTTGGGATACTGGAGGCGGCGGATAATGCTTGCCAAAACGCTGCGCTACTTCTTGCTGATAGTTGTCGTTCTTGTGCGAGCGTCGCCAGACTTGTATACGGTACAGAGGCTTTAATAAGCTAATAACCAATCGATAATAAAAAGGCGGCTGATGCGTGGCCTGCACGGTTGATAGTACTGGACTTACTGGGTCTGATGGCGACATATGAGAGGATGGCATAAAATAGCCCAGTTAAAGGTAGAATAAAGAAGAGTTTGACAAGCGCGCTTATTTTAATGCAATTTTATGACAAGTGGTAGCAACTCTTATGAGCGCTTTGTCTTAGACAAAAATAATTAATAATAGTGCGACAATGATGATAGCGCCGATTAGTACCTGATAACGCTTGATACTGTGTTGTTCTTGTTTTTGTGTGGTTATGAGCATTTGGGCTTGTTGCCACTGCGCAACCACACTTGCCGCTTCACTATGACCATTATCCGCCGCTTGCTCTAGCCAATACTTACCCTTGTCGACGTCCTGCGCAACCCCAACTCCTTGATAATACAGTTTGCTCAGTAGACGCTGAGCACGGCTGTCATCTTGGTTCGCCGCTTGCTCGATTAAACGCACTCCTGATGTCATGCCTGTCTCTTTATCTGTGGACACACCCTCACCGAGTAGCTCATACATAGCCAGTCGTAGCATCGCGGCACTATTGCCAGCATTGGCTGAAGAGTGCAAAACAGACACCGCTTTTTGGCGGGCTAATTGATGCGCCTTTGAGAACTGAACCTCGTGGCGCGGTTTATTTTGCTTAGCAATATGCTGCTCAAATTGATCGAGTACCCGACGCGCGCGATTGTAATCGTCCGTACCTGCGGTCTGTATGACCTCAATCTCATCTAACTCTTTTAATAATTGAGTAAACCTCTCAGGGGTGACGATTACTTTGGGCTCTTGCAGTTTTTGTATGGTTGGTTCTAGATTTGTCTCAACAGGCGCTATATTAGGTTGAGAAGGTGTCGATTGCGATGGTAAGACGTTCTCTTTAGACA
>NZ_JBQQFC010000130.1:0-6370 GCF_052258445.1 Psychrobacter sp. T6-1 | reverse complement strand
ATTCGTCAAAAATACGATGAGCGCTTGGTATATGAGCTAGATGTTATTTTGTCAATGGGATTCCCAGGCTACTTCTTAATCGTTATGGACTTTATTCGCTGGGCCAAAGCCAATGGCGTCCCTGTTGGACCAGGCCGCGGATCAGGTGCAGGCTCACTAGTCGCTTATGCGCTAAATATCACCGACCTTGACCCTATCCATTATGATCTATTGTTCGAGCGCTTTTTGAACCCAGAGCGGGTCTCGATGCCTGATTTTGATATTGATTTTTGTATCGAAGGTCGCGATCGGGTCATTGATTATGTGGCGCAGACTTATGGCCGTGAAGCGGTCTCGCAGATTATCACCTTTGGTACGATGGCTGCCAAAGCTGTGGTACGAGATGTGGCGCGCGTACAGAGTAAGTCGTACTTTTTGGCCAACAAAATATCAAAACTGATACCCAAAACACCAGGTATTACGCTAAGTCAAGCGCTAGAGCAAGAGCCGCAGCTCAAAGATCTCATCTCTAATCCTAACAATATGGATTTTGAGGACGCTATCGAGATTTGGGAGATGGCAATTAAGTTAGAAGGCGTGTGCCGAAATGTTGGCAAACACGCAGGCGGGGTATTAATTGCCCCCAATAAAATCACCGACTTTAGCGCCATATACTGCGACGATGATGGCTCGCGGGTGAGTCAATTTGACAAAGACGATGTCGAGGATGTCGGTCTAGTCAAGTTTGACTTCTTGGGCTTGCGTAACCTAACCGTTATCGATGCCGCGGTCAAAAACATCAATCAACGCCGTGTTCGCGAGGGCCTCGATGAGATTATACTAGAGGACTTACCGTTAGATGACGTAAAAGCCTATAAGCTATTGCAAGACGCCAAAACCACAGCGGTGTTTCAGTTAGAGAGTATGGGTATGAAAAAATACCTTGCCAAACTGCAACCAACCAACATCGAAGACGTCATCGCCATGTGTGCGCTGTATCGTCCAGGGCCGCTAGATGCAGGCATGGTAGAGATGTATATCGATCGTAAGCACGGGCGCGAGGAAGTCATCTACGATCATCCCAATCTTGAGCCGATACTTGAGAACACCAATGGCGTTATCGTCTATCAAGAACAAGTCATGCAGATATCACAGGTCATGGCAGGTTATAGTTTGGGCGGCGCCGATATGTTACGCCGTGCTATGGGTAAGAAAAAACCTGAAGAGATGGCCAAGCAGCGTGATATTTTTGTCACCGGTGCCACCGATCAAGGCATTGATGAGGTCACCTCAGGCGGCGTCTTTGATTTGATGGAGAAGTTTGCCGGTTACGGCTTTAACCGCTCGCACTCTGCCGCTTATGGAGTGCTCGCCTATCAGACCGCTTACCTTAAGCAGTACTACCCTGCCGAATTTATGGCAGCGGTACTCACATCCGACATGAACAACACCGACAACGTCGTGTTCTTTATTAATGATTGCCGTGAGAATTTTGGTTTAACAGTGGTCAATCCTTCGGTCAATCGTAGCGCGTGGCATTTTGTCGCCGATACACCGACCAATATCATCTATGGTCTTGGCGCAATCAAAGGCGTCGGCGAAGGCGCAGTTGAGTCTATTGTTAACGCGCGCCGTGCGGATGGCCCGTTTAAAGACCTCTATGACTTTTGTCGCCGCGTTGATATCAAAAAAGTCAATAAACGCACTTTAGAGGCTTTAGTCAGCGCAGGTTGTTTCGATGATTTTGCGGCTACTTTACGACCAGATTTAGCTAGCGATGAGGCTTATGAGATTCGCGGGGCACTGATGAGTCAGTTGCCAAGCGCGGTACAAGCGGCTGAGCAAGACCGCCAAAACAATGAACTTGGCATGATGGACTTGTTTGGTGAGATGGACGGCGTGGTTGCTACGCCTGCGCTCAAAATGACGCCTGATCTCATTTGGGGCGACAAACACCGACTAAAAGCGGAAAAAAACACCTTAGGTCTGTATCTGACAGGTCATCCTATTAATGAGTACCTAGAGGAGCTAAAACGCTACACTTCAGGCACAAGGCTCAATACATTGACTGATACCGGTTATAACGGCAGCTGCTATTTTGCTGGTCTGATAATAGATATGGCAAATTTTGGTAATCGCCATGTCATCACCTTAGATGATGGCACCTCAAGGCTTGAGGTTAGCTGTTATGCCGAGCGCTTTAATCGCGTCAAAGAGCAATTAAAGATTGATGAAGTCGTCATTATCAAAGGCAGTATTCGTGAGCGTGAAGGTCGCCTGTTCGCCCGTCTTGATAATGCCATGAGTATCGTCGATGCTCGCCTGCGCTGGATGAAAAAGATTAGTATCAAAGTTCATGGTAGCGATGTCACCTTGCTAAACCGTTTGCAGCCGTTACTCAAAGCGGCGCAAGCGGATATTATTCCAGCGCCGCGCTTATCCTATGATGAGGATCAAAACGATGGCAACCACCATGATCCGGCTATGAATGGTAGTTTATATGATGAGAACGGTAATGACTTAATGGCGCTTGAGCTGGGCATGAGTCCAGATTCTACTGATCAAAATAGCTTAAACTATGCCAATTTGAGTAATACTGATGACTCAATTAATGACAACTGTTTACCACTTGGTCTGAGCGTCTATGATATCTATGGGATTGCCAACGTGGGCCTATCTGAGCATTGGCGCGTCTATCCTAACGATGACAATCTACAGCAACTAAAGAGCATGATAAACGAAGACAGCTTACATTTTCATTTTAGCTAACGGTTTTTATAGTCAACTTTTATCGTTTAGATTATACTACAGGTTTTAAATTTACTGGATACTCAATCATGGATGACCTATCAAATCTAGCAACTCAAGATGATAATGTCAGCGATTGTCTTAACGAAGAGATTATCGATCACGAACAATTTGAAGACATGCGCGACTTATTAGAAGAAGACTTTGCCGATTTGGTGCAAGTATATTTTACCGATTGTAGAGTGCGTATAGATGCACTACGTACCGCGCTGCAAGCAGATGATAATGCTAACGGTTTTGAGGTTGCTCACGCGTTAAAGGGCGCTAGTGCAAATTTGGGAACCACGCAGCTGGTTACTTTGAGTAGTCAGCTGCAAGAAGCCTGCCGGGCTCGGCGTATTAGTGAGCAAGCCGAACGAATTGAGGCTCTATCAGTGGCGTTAAATCGTGCAGAACTTGAAATAAACAAACGACTGGAGATTTAATGGCTCACGACGCTTTAGCCACAACAGCAGAACTTTCTCCCTTTAGTATAAATGACTATCTTGATTGCGTGCAGGTGGTCATGGTCAACACCACCTTGCCTGCCAATATAGGGTCAGCGGCGCGCGCCATGCATACTATGGGACTATCGCGTCTTAGCGTGGTCGACCCTAAACTGCCAGTAGATGATACCAGTGTATCGCACGCAGCAGGTGGCCATAAGATATTATCATCAGCACGCATTGCCCCAACGCTTGAATCGGCTATAGCGGATTGTCAGCTAGTATTTGCTGCCAGCAGCCGTAGCCGCCACTTGCCGCGCCCCGTAGTCACGCCAACCCAAGCGGCCAAGATCATCTTTCATTTTATTGATCAGCAGTCCTTGGTCACTCCTGATGACCAAAGCCTAGATTCCAAAATCTCTAACCCTGTCACTGCCAAAAATAAGCCTAATATCGCTATACTATTTGGTCGTGAAGACCGCGGCTTGACCAATGAAGAGCTGGCGCACGCAGATTATCATATCCAAATTGACGCCAATCCCGCCTACCCTGTGCTAAACGTCGCATCAGCCGTACAAGTTATTGCTAGTTTTATTTATGCTTACGCACGAAATCATCTTCAGGATAAATCAAAGACACCTGATAGCCTTAGTGATACTGCTAGCCTCAGTGGTGCTGCCAATAGTAACGAGCAAAACGACGCTCATCCGATGCTAGATATTTATCTGCGTCAACAGTGGGATGAGCCTGCTATTAGTCAGCAGCAGTTACAGCAGCTCACCGATCGTATCACTACTTTGATGGTCGATCGCGGCCTTGCTAATAGTGAGCATCTAAGATCGCTACCGCTGAGGCTGTCGCGGCTCGGCGCGCGGTTGCAGCTTGATCAAAAAGAATATCAATTGCTCAGTGCACTCATCGCCAAGCTTGCTAAAGAGTAGCTTGTATCATTTGTTTTTATTTTAAAGCTGATGACTAGGTTTTGAATCCCAAAGCTGTTATAACTTTATCATTAGCTTGTGTATTATTTTGCTACTGTTATTGTCGCCATCTATTATTCGATAAAAAAGGATGCCTTATGTCATTCACAACCTTATTTAAATCCTTATCTTGTGTCAAAAAAGAATTAAAAGAAGACATTGAGGCCGTATTCACCCGAGACCCTGCAGCGCGCAATAGCCTAGAGGTGATATTGACCTACCCTGGTATTCACGCGCTTATTTTACATCGTAGCGCTCATTACTTGTGGGAGCGTGACCATAAACTTGCCGCGCGCACCATCTCTTATGGCTCGCGCATTATTACGGGTATTGAGATTCATCCTGCCGCCAAAATCGGCAGACGCTTTTTTATCGATCATGGCGTAGGCGTTGTGATCGGCGAGACCGCTGAGATTGGAGATGATGTTACCTTATATCACGGCGTCACTTTGGGCGGGGTCTCATGGAACGATGGCAAGCGTCATCCGACTTTAGAGGACGGCGTGACGGTCGGCGCGGGCGCTAAAGTATTAGGACCCTTTACCGTTGGCAAAAATGCCAAGATCGGCTCAAATGCTGTAGTTGTCAAACCTGTACCAGAAAACGCGACGATGGTCGGTAACGCGGCACGCATGATCTCTGATTATCATGACGAAAAAGGCAACCCGATTGCGACCAAAGTTAATGATGCTAAGCAACAAGAAAAAGCTGCCAAAGCGGGTACAAAAGAGTCCAATCAAAAACAAAGTACAGCACGTACGACTACTTTTCAAGCCTACGGCATCGATCCCTATTCGCAAGACCCAGTGGCTGAAGCCTTTGCAAAAATGCTCGAACACATTCAGCAGTCTGAGACTCGCCTAGATCAATTGCAAGACGCTATGTGCAAGATAGACCCAAGCTTTTGTAAAAAGGAATACGATAGATTGTGCCTAAAGGATTTGGACGTTATTGGTCAAGATGATATAGATGTCATCGATAATGATAAGCACAAGTAACTTAAGCTGCTCTAGAAGTCACTGACTGCTTAAAAAGATAGTATGATCAATAAGCTTGAGCCATCAGCCTGAGCGTTTGCTGGAGCTTGTCTTGATTACTTTAAGTCCTATTAAGCGCCGAGTACTCTATGTGACATTGTTTGAGATATTTGCGGTCATGCTAACGACCTTTATTCTAGTGGTACTTAGCGGCAGTGATACCCAGCAGTCTCTTATCCTCGCTATTATTATTGCCAGTACTGCTGTCGTTTGGAACTATATTTATAATACGCTGTTTGAGTATTGGGAGCGGCGCAAGCATATTCAAAAACGCACTTTTTTGATTCGTAGTATTCACGCTATCGGCTTTGAGGGCGGTTTGACTGTGGTCTGTTTGCCTCTTTATATGATCTGGTACGGGGTTGGCATTTGGATGGCGTTGACTATGGAGATATCGCTGACCCTTGCCTTTTTGGTTTATACCTTTTTATTTACCCTAGCCTTTGACACTATTTTTGCCCTACCACATCAAACTGCTACTCTCACTGAGCGCTAAATCTCAAAAAGAAGAGTTTGGCTGCTTTAAAAATTCTATTTCCTGCAAAGTTGAGATACGATTTAAGATTTTATTGCGATGCGGGTAGCGATTGAATCTATCGATGATGACTTTGTGTTTTATCTCAGACTCTAGCGTCTGCTGATTGGTATATTCTGCAAATAACGGCTCAGCCTGCTTGTGAATGAGTTTTGATTCGCTATGCATATAGGGCATTAGCACAAACTTTCTAGCGTCTACCTGAGTGAGCTTATCTAATATCCCAGCGGCTACTGCCTCTTGCGCTAAGGCCAGCGCCATCGCATCTTGCGCGAAGGCTTGGGGCGTACCTCGGTAAATATTGCGTGAGAATTGATCTAAAATAATAATTTCGCACAGCCTGCCCTCGATACTACTGCGCCACTCATAAAACTCTGCCGCCAAAGCTTGCTCAAGCACAGCAGAGAAACGTTTAGTCAGCTGCTTATCAAAAGCGACATCCTTTTCAAAAAACTTTTGGCTGCCCACCTTTTTAAAACAAAACTCTAATATCTCCTGATACATTAATGACGCCTTTAATCGATATCACTCTGACTTTAGGTGATCTTAACTTCTATATATCGTTCTTATATTTTTAGACTATTACTGAATAGGAACAAGACCTTT
>NZ_JBQQFC010000129.1:0-6371 GCF_052258445.1 Psychrobacter sp. T6-1 | reverse complement strand
GACGCCAAAAAAGCGGGCAAACTACGCTTAATGTACGAAGCCAACCCTATGAGCTTACTGATTGAGCGCGCAGGCGGCGCGGCGACTGATGCTACGACTAGAATACTGGACATCGAGCCTAATGATATTCATCAACGTGTGCCTGTAGTATTAGGTAGTAAAAATGAAGTGGACTATGTTAAGACTCTTCATTTGCAACATAGTCAGTCTTAGATAAATGACGCAAAACCTTAACGCTACTTTTTTCTAATTCTGAGCCGTTTACTATGAGCGCAAATCCTACTGAGCTAATTACCTCTGATAAGAACCAAACGGTAAAACTGATCAAAGCACTACTTACGCAAGCTCGCCGGCGCAAAAAAATAGGCCAAACGGTACTTGAAGGCGCACATTTGATTGATGCAGCCCTGCGTAGTGACTACCCTGTACTACAGATACTATTATCTGAGTCAGCACACACGCATAGTGAAGTGCGGCAGCTGCTTGCGCGGCTGCCCAGTTATGTTGGCATCTCAACGCTGCCAGATACGCTGTATCGCAGCATAAGCAGTTTAGGTACTGGTATTGATATCATGGCTATAATTGCTATACCTAAGCATAATTTGCCTGTCATTAACGATGATTGCTTGATTTTAAACGACGTACAAGATAGTGGCAACGTCGGTACGTTACTACGCACGGCAGCAGCTGTTGGTATCACAAAGGTGCTCTGTACTGAGGGCAGCGCGCAAGTGTGGTCGCCCAAGACTTTGCGGGCAGGAATGGGCGCGCAGTTCGCTTTAACAGTCTATGAAGGGCTAGCGGTCACAGATGTTTTGCAGCAAGTCAAAGTACCCCTACTAGCGACCAGCTCGCATACGGATACTTTGATTTATCAGCATGATTTAAGCGCGCCTATAGCTTGGGTTATGGGACACGAAGGTCAAGGCGTCTGCGATGAGCTCATGCAATGCGCCACCCCTATTGCCTTGCCGCAGCCTAACGGGCAGGAGAGTCTCAATGTCGCTATTGCAGGCGCGCTATGTCTGTACGAGACCCTGCGTCAACGTCAATATAGCTGATATAAAATAATAGCAATGCAGCTATAAAACTTAGCCTCAAAACGCAAAAATCCCGCTATATATAGCGGGATTTTTATTTATCTAAGTACAATACCTAATAAACCTTAGATTTTACTGGTTAGCTCAGGTAAAGCGTCAAATAAATCGGCTTCTAAGAAATAGTCAGCAACGCTAGCGATTGGCGACTCAGGATCGTTATTGATAGCTACGATAACTTTAGAGTCTTTCATACCCGCTAAATGCTGAATGGCACCAGAGATACCAGCAGCGATGTATAATTGCGGAGCAACGATCTTACCTGTTTGACCGACCTGCATATCGTTAGAGACGTAACCAGCATCAACAGCAGCGCGCGAGGCACCAATAGCAGCGCCTAGTTTATCAGCTAAAGGTTCGATATATTTAGTGAAGTTCTCGCCATTAGCTAGAGCACGACCACCAGATACAACGATACCCGCTGAAGCCAATTCAGGACGATCAGATTTTGCAACTTCTTCACTTACAAAGCTTGATTTGCCTGCATCTTGAACGTTGTCAATAGTTTCAACGGTCGCTGAACCGCCTTCGGTAGCGACAGGATCAAATGAGGTTGGACGTATAGTCACAATCACTTTGTCTTCTGAGGTTTTGACTGTTGCCGTTGCGTTACCTGCGTAAATAGGACGCTCAAAAGTTTGCGCGTCGATAACAGCAGATATCTCCGATAGCATGCTAACGTCAAGCAAAGCGGCTACGCGAGGCATAAAGTTCTTACCTGTAGTCGTTGCAGGAGCGACGATATGGCTGTAGTCACCTGCAATATCAGCAACTAGCAGGGCAATATTAGCCGCTAATTGATACTCATAAGCGCCGTTGTCTGCTAGCAATACTTTGCTTACGCCTTCAGCCTTTGCAGCTTCGTCTGCAGCGCCCTGCGCGCCAGAACCTGCTACCAACACATGAACCTCATCGCCCATTAATTTAGCAGCAGCAATAGTGTTGAAAGTTGCCTTTTTTAGACTGGCATTGTCATGTTCTGCATATACTAAAATAGCCATTGTCTTTATCCTTTATTAATTCTTGTCGTCTATACTATGATCAGGTCTTGCTTTGCTTGTTACTTATGTCATCAAACATAGGTGTAGGTAAGCATAGCTACAAGCCCTACAAAATCTGCGCTGATGACTTAGATAACTTTAGCTTCGTTTTTAAGCTTATCGACCAATTCGTCCACTGATTTAACAGTGATACCTGCTTTACGAGCGGCAGGCGGTACGACCTTTGTGATTTGCTGCTTGGAGGCCATATCAACACCAAAATCTGCTGGCGTCTTCTCATCAAGTGGCTTTTTCTTTGCTTTCATGATGTTTGGCAATTTAGCATAGCGTGGCTCGTTTAGACGCAAATCAGCTGTAATAACCGCAGGTAGCGTTAGCGCAACAGTCTGCAAACCGCCATCAACTTCACGAGTGACGTTTACTTTATCGCCTTCAACGTTAACTTCTGATGCAAAAGTACCCTGACCAATACCCATCAATGCCGCTAGCATTTGACCCGTTTGGTTATTGTCATCATCAATGGCTTGCTTACCTAATAAGATGATGTCTGTTGACTCAGACTCAGCAATACTTTTTAGGATTTTGGCGACTTGCAAAGGATATGGCTTGTCGTCTGTTTGTACCAGTACGCCACGATCAGCACCTAGTGCCAAGGCTGCACGAATCTGCTCTTGCGACTCTTTTGGGCCGATAGAGGCGACGATGATCTCATCGATCACGCCCGCTTCTTTTAGACGTACCGCTTCTTCTACTGCAATCTCATCAAATGGGTTAATAGACATTTTGGTGTTCGATAAATCAACGCCAGAGTTGTCAGCTTTTACACGAACCTTTACGTTATAATCAATGACACGCTTGACCGCTACTAATGCTTTCATACGTTCCTCGTTTATTAATGTTATGAATAAAATATTTTGGTTAAAAAAACCAAGAGTTAGTGTTTACCTAAGCGTTATTATAAAGCTTTCACGCGCAATATCAAAAACGATGAGTCACAATAAATATCAAACTTATCGCTCATGCCTATTGATTTTAAGTATATGGATTAATCCACTAATTACTTGTCAATCCTGTACCTAAACACACGTATTTAAGAACAGTCCGTATCTTGCGTGAGCACAGGCGCAAAATCAAGATAGCGCTGTGAATAAAGCGTCATAAATTTTTGAGAAGCTCAAAACGCAAAGCCTAAAACTGAGTAAACAATACCGCCAGCTCACTACCCTTTATAGCACTTTGGGTCGTGCATTTTCTTAACATTTTGTTATCGATTAGTCATATCTTTATGACTAGTAGTGTTGTTTATACTATTCATCAATATCTCTTTGTCGCGGACATCATCAAAAAGCGACCAATCCGGCTTAGCGTCATTGTTTTTGATAACGCTCATATCAGCAGTGGTTTCCATGATGACTGCAAACACCTCAGAAGGCGATTTAACACCGTTTTGACGCAGTACCTGCTTAACATCATTAGTGCTTAGTTTTGCTTCTTTTAAGTTGTCCCAAAGATACTCACCGTTTGCCATCAAAATTATGGGCTGATTATCGAGCAGATCTTTGACAGGTTTAATTTTGCGGCGCACGATAGAGACAATGGACTGCAAGAGAAACAACATACCAACGGCAAATATGCCTTGCATCAGTGAAGTCGATTTGGATACCACTGTGGATGCTAATATACTACCAATACCTATGGTCATCGCCAGATCATAGCTTGAGAGCTTAGAGAAACTACGTAGCCCTGCGATGCGAGTAAATAATATTAGGCAAAAGTAAAACACCACAACCGATATTGTAATACCGATGACTTGTTGCTCGTTAATCATTATCCAAGACTGCCATTCCATAACTGACTCCTAACTCTACTATTTTAATGGTACGTCAATAAATTAAATCTAGAACTGATAAATTTTAGTCATAAAAAAAGCAACCTATCTAAGTATAGGTTGCTTTTTTATACAGTCTAAACAATATTTTTATTGTTATAAAACAATATAATCTCGGTTTAAGATTATAGGGCTTCGATTTGCTCAGCTTGTGGACCTTTTTGGCCTTGACCTAGAACGAAAGAAACTTTTTGGCCTTCGGCTAGTGTTTTAAAGCCACCACCTTGAATAGCGCTGTAATGAGCGAATACATCTTGACCGCCATTGTCTTGAGCGATAAAACCAAAACCTTTAGCTTCATTAAACCACTTTACGGTGCCTTCAACTTTTTCTGACATAATTTTTCCTAACTCTTTAACGGTTGGTGAGACTAATGCCTTCACCGATTAATTGAAAAATACTTATAGCTTCTAAGCTCATCATCGAAATGAATCCACTTACCTATTAAAATACAACACAAATGTGTTTAAAGTCTTATAAGTATGATTTAAGTATAGCAGCTTTTATAAGCCTAGGTAAGTTTAATACAGTAATTTTGTAAATGGCATTTTTGACGCTATATCATTGAATAGTTTGATATTTTTAATTGATAATTGATTTTGACTTATCATTTTACTAATTAGCAATAGGTAACCAAGGCGCTGCCAATACTAAAAGACATAAGGAGAAAAATATCAAAGCAAACGACTGACTGTAAGCAATGTACTTAACTGGTATCACTAACTCCTTTGCAGAATCAGGAATGCCTTTACGTCTGAGCAGGCGGGTGCCATACACCCAGCCAAATACGGTATATATGCCATAAGCAGCTGGTACGGTTACTGCAAGCGGTGTCAACTCGATAACGTAGAGCATCATGACTGAGATAAAAAACCAAGCCGTATCTAGTAATGAGCTAAATTTAAACAATGGCGATTGGGGTAGCTTGCCGTCGGTGGTCTTGAGCATCTCCCCTTCTATCCAGATCAAAACAGCTACTACCGCGCTTAGGGCGACGTATATAAATTGCGGCGTTAGCCAGTCAGGGTTGGGTATTAGCACAGCTACCGCCTATGATTAATAATGTTTATAATAAAAGTTAAATTGCTTGCACCGTTATACTTAACTTGCACCGTTGTACTTAAAGTGTTGCACTCGTAAACTGTGAGCAAGTCTTATAATGTTTGTCTATATAGGGCGGCTAGTCGTCATTTTCAACCGATGGTAAGTCAATTTCTATTCGCCGCTGTTTTTTAGACTTTACAAATACGCGTTAGCGACAAAATTGTTAAGATAATAAAGCTATTAAAGTGATCAATTGATTAAAACGGTTAAGGTGCTAAACAAAAAAAACCCACGTTATCTGTTGATAACATGGGTCTTAAAAACTTAGATCAGTAACGCTTAGTTTTTGTCTTTATCGATGATTTTATTACCACCGATCCAAGGCATCATGCCGCGAAGTTTTGCGCCAGTGACTTCGATCTGATGCTCAGCGTTGTTACGACGACGCGCCGTCATAGAAGGATAGTTCGTTGCGCCCTCTGAGATGAACATCTTGGCGTACTCGCCTGATTGAATGCGTTTAAGCGCATTACGCATCGCTTCTCGTGATTGCTCGTTGATGACCTCTGTACCCGTAACGTATTCGCCGTATTCAGCGTTGTTACTGATTGAGTAGTTCATATCAGCGATACCGCCTTCATACATCAAGTCAACGATAAGCTTAAGCTCGTGCAAACACTCAAAGTAAGCCATTTCTGGTGCGTAGCCTGCTTCTGTCAAAGTCTCAAAACCCATTTTGACCAGCTCTACTGCGCCGCCGCAAAGGACTGCTTGCTCACCGAATAAATCAGTTTCAGTCTCATCTTTAAACGTCGTCTCGATGATACCTGAGCGTCCACCGCCAACGCCTGCGGCATAAGAGAGCGCTAATTGCTTGGCATCGCCTGAGGCGTCTTGATAGATTGCGATAAGATCTGGAATACCGCCGCCTTTGACGAACTCGTTACGTACCGTATGGCCTGGTGCTTTTGGCGCTACCATGATGACGTTTAGATCGCTACGCGGTACCACTTGGTTGTAATGAATCGCAAAACCATGAGCAAAAGCCAATGTCGAACCCTCTTTGATGTTTGGCTCAATCTCATTGTTGTATAGCTCTTTTTGGAACTCATCTGGCGTCAAGATCATCACGACGTCAGCGGCTTTTACGGCGTCTGCCACATCAGCGACTTTTAGACCCGCGTTTTCTGCTTTTTTACGAGAACCCGAATCAGCGCGCAGGCCGACAGTGACATCTACGCCAGAGTCTTGTAAGTTTAGAGCATGGGCATGACCTTGTGAGCCATAACCGATGATGGCGACTTTTTTGCCTTGAATAATCGATAGATCGCAATCTTTATC
>NZ_JBQQFC010000128.1:0-6455 GCF_052258445.1 Psychrobacter sp. T6-1 | reverse complement strand
TTTTTTTAATTAAAAAAGGCCATTCATGGACATAAATATTGCTCAAAATCTACTCATGTAACAAAAGATTTCATATCTTAGCCTTTGTAACCCATTAGGAGATGATTGCTTGCACTTCTTAACCATCATGCCCTCAATAGGCTACAGAGTATTTGAAATACTTTGTTACTATGTACTCATCGTTAGCAAACAGGACGATAGAGCAAAAAGCTCACATAAATACATAACTTGTTTGTCATATTTAAATTAATGGAGAATACAATGAAAACTCTACAAAAAACATTACTCGCATTAGCTGTTGGTTCGTTCGTTAGCGTTGGTGCACAAGCTGCTGTTACTTACGGCAATGGTTATACAGGTCAGCCGTACGTTGGTGCTAAGATTGGTCAGTTTGACACTGATGTAGACGGTGATGATCCAACTGCTTATGGTATCTATGCAGGTTATAACTTTGACCCAAACTTTGGTATGGAAGTAGAATACGTCGGATCAGATGATGCGGATCTAGATAGTGGCTTCAATGGAGAGTATGACGTCAAGACTTACGGTGCCTACGGTACTTACCGCTATGCTTTCCCGAACACAGCCTTATATGCAAAAGGTAAACTCGGTATTGCTAAAACAGAATTAGAAGCTGATTTTGATGGCGGTGGCAGTGACTCTGTAAGTGATACAGGCATTGCTGGTGGTATCGGTTTAGGATATTCAGTCAATCAAGATTTCAGTGTTGAAGCTGAATATGCCATGATGGATAGCGATGCTGATGCGTCACTTCTAACATTAGGCGCTCATCTGAAGTTCTAATATTTTATTACTATAATTGATATAAAAAACGATCACCTTGGTGGTCGTTTTTTGTTTGCATTTCATAAAAACATTTGTTTGTTCTAACGATTTTTCTTGCTATTATGCATCTGTCACGAAAGCTTGCAGTATGAGCCCAAAGACGACGAATCTATATTTTAAATTTCAGCCTTTTATTAAAGGAAAGATATGAACAATTTACAGAAGTCTTTAATTGCTTTAGTCGCAGGTTCACTACTAAGTGTCAGCGCGCAAGCTGCTTTGTTCTCTGGCGTAGCAGGTTATACTGGACAACCTTATTCTGGTGTTAAAGTTGGTCAGTATAGCCCTGATGATGTTGATGATGACGCTTTTTCTTATGGGGTGTATGGCGGTTATAAGTTCACGCCAGAATTCGGTGTTGAAGCTGAGTATCTGACTACTAACGATGCTGATGCTTTTGATGATGAGTTTGAAAAGGCAGAGTATAGTGGTGATGTTTACGGCTTATACGCTACTTATGATTATGTATTTCCTAACACTGCGTTATACGCTAAAGGCCGCTTAGGTATTGCAAAAAACGAGATTGATGTCGATTATACTGATAATTTTGACACGCGTGAAAACGATAGTTTTAGCGAATCCGATACAGGAGTAGCTGGTGGCTTAGGTTTAGGGTATAACCTTACTCCTATGGCGAGCATTGAAGCTATGTATAATTTCTATCCTTCTGTTGAAGACTTAGATGTAGATGGTATCACTGTAGGTGCTCACTTTAAATTTTAGGCTATAGTACAATTATCTAATGAAAACGATCACTTCGGTGGTCGTTTTTTTGTGCCTATAACTTTTATTAATAACTTTTAGGTTATCAAATCCGATAAGCTATAAATAACAGTATATTATTGATTTATAAGAGAATAGTAAGCGCTTAACTGTGCTACATTAAAGGATAGGAATGCATAGGAGCATACAGCGATGATTGAGACCCTTTGGATGATTGAGCCTTGGCATTGGTTGGTACTTGGCTTTGTGTTGATGATTGCTGAGATATTTATTCCTACTTTTGCAAGCCTTTGGTTTGGCGCAGCAGCATTGATTGTCGCCGCCCTAGCATGGCTCTTGCCTGTGCCTTTAGTCTTTCAAGTGATTATCTGGCTTGTACTATCGGTGCTATTTATGTTTGCTTGGATCAAATATATCAAACCGCTATCTATTAATCGCAGTAAAGCAGGACTAGATAGTAGTACGCTCATTGGTGAGACGGGTATGATCGTACTCAAACCGCAAAAGAATACTGCCGGAATCATCCGCTTTAATGTCCCTATTTTTGGCGCTGATGAGTGGCCTTGTCGTATTCGTAGTGAGAGCGTAGAGGTCGGCGATCGGGTTATAGTCACAGGATTAAGTGGTAACGATCTAATGGTTGCACCAACCAAACGTATCGCCGCGCCAAGTATTGCTACTCATCCTAATATCAATCCTGTTGAGAGCCGAGTCATACCCGAAAAAGCAAAAGCTAGTCGGCTTGATCTCAACAAACCTAATCTTGATAGCGTGCGCTTGAAGAACAAGTTTATCGATAAGTGAGGTATGGTTCAGAATCTTTATTGTAAGCTACCTTGATATCGCCAGAACTTTGACATTACCAGACGTAGAGCTAAAGGTGGTGTGAATTTTTTCTACAAATATAACGCTAGTCAAGCACCGTAATGATTTAGACAAAATTTTTTAACATTGCTGCGCTCTTGATAGCAATGGCTCAAGGAGAGCACTATGAACAGCATTATAAATAACATGAGTGGCGTCAGTATTGTGATGATACTTCTCATAGCCTTAGTAGCTTTTACCGTATTTAAAGGGGTACGCATCGTACCGCAGGGTTATAAATGGGTGGTTCAGCGCTTAGGTAAATACAATCAGACGCTAGAGCCTGGTCTGACGCTGATTATTCCGTTCATTGATAGAGTGGCGTACAAAGTGACGACCAAAGACATCGTACTCGATATTCCATCACAAGAAGTCATCACCCGCGATAATGTTGTCATTATTGCCAACGCGGTCGCTTATATCAATATTGTCCGTCCAGACAAAGCGGTCTACGGTATCGAAGATTATGAGTATGGTATCCGCAATTTAGTACAGACCTCACTTCGTTCTATCATTGGTGAGATGGATTTGGACAATGCTCTGTCTAGTCGTGACGAGATCAAAGCTTTGCTCAAGCATGCTATCTCAGAAGATATCGCTGATTGGGGTATTACTCTAAAGACCGTTGAGATTCAAGACATTAACCCCTCACAAACCATGCAAGCCTCTATGGAAGAGCAGGCCGCAGCAGAGCGTCTACGCCGCGCAACAGTGACCCGTGCTGATGGTCAAAAGCAAGCGGCTATCTTAGAAGCTGATGGTCGCCTTGAAGCCTCACGCCGCGATGCTGAAGCGCAAGTGGTACTGGCCAAAGGCTCAGAAGAATCTATTCGCCTTATTACCGCGGCGATGGGTGATGAAGAGATGCCGATTGTCTACTTACTTGGCGAGCAGTACATTAAGTCGATTCGTAAACTGGCAGAGTCTGATAATTCAAAAATGGTCGTGTTACCTGCTGATATTTTGAGCACCGTTAAAGGTATGGTCGGTGATAAGTTTAAAGTGTAGTCCATAATTTAAAAAAAGACCTCGCTTGAGGTCTTTTTTTTGGCTGCTCTTGTGACTATGAACGGTTAAATCACTTTAGAAAAACGGTCTTTATGTTTGACGCTTAGATACTCATCAAACACCATCGCTACGTTGCGACCAAGCAGGCGACCTCTGGGCAAAACGCGAATACCCGCTGCATCCATATCTATCAGCTTATCTTTTTGCATAGCATCCAACTGGCTGATCTCATCAATAAAATAAGTCACTGCATCAATACCAAATTTTTGATTGACGTCTTTAAAGTCGATATAGTCGTGACAAAGCAGATTCATAATCACGTACTCACGCAGACGGTCTTTGAGTGAGGTTTTGATGCTTTTAACAGCAGGAATCAGGTTAGGGTTATGACGTGCCTTATCAATACTCTCCTTATAAGCTTGCAAGTCGGTATCGTTTTGCAAAATATAGCGCGTATTACTATTGGCGATTTGGCTGATGGCTGAGACTCCAAAGCCGAGCAAATCGCAATCGCCCATGATGGTATAACCCTGAAAATTACGGTGTAATTTACCGGCGCGCTGTGCTATCGCCAACTCATCATCCGCTTTGGCAAAATGATCGATACCGATATATTGATAGCCTGCTGCAGTGAGCATATTGACCGTATTGCCAAGCATAGTGAGCTTGTCGCTAGGGCTAGGTAGATCCTCATCCTTGATCTGCCGCTGCGCTTTAAAACGCTCAGGCAAATGCGCGTAGTTAAACACAGACAGACGATCAGGTGACATCTCTATGATGCGTGCAACGGTCTTGGCAAGTGTATCAGGGGTCTGATGCGGGAGACCATAAATCAAATCAATGTTGATAGAGCCAAAACCAAGCTTGCGCGCCTCAGCCAAGATATGAGCAATCAATTCTGCTGAATGGACGCGGTTGACAGCGATTTGCACCGCGTCATCCAAATCCTGCACCCCTAAGCTAATGCGATTAAAACCAAGACTACGCAACGTTTTGAGGGTATTATCTCCAAGCTCGCGCGGATCAATCTCGATAGAGTAATCCCCTTTATCCTCATCCAAAAACTCAAACTGCGTCTGCAAAAACTTCCACAGTTGCACCAGCTCCTCATCGCGCAAAAACGTCGGCGTACCACCGCCTAGATGCAGCTGTTTAACGATAGGCTTATCACTACCCTCTGGCGCAGTTAGCAAACGGCGTTTTTGTTTTACCTCATCGATCAAATACGCTAAATAATCGCCCGAGTCACTGTTCTTTTTAGTAATAATTTTATTGCAAGCGCAGTAATAGCATAGATGACGACAAAAAGGGATATGAAAGTACAGAGATAATGGCGTGCGTGCTTCACGCTTTTGGAGTATTTTTGTCTCTAGATTTTCAGCGATGGGGGAGAATTCTAGTGCCGTTGGATATGACGTGTAGCGGGGCCCTGAACGATTGTATTTTTGGATAATGGCGTCGTCAAAGGCAGGGAGCTGCTTACTGGTGATACTGCCGCGCGTGCTAGCATAAGGGTTGTCAGGCTGGGCGGTAGGGCGCACGGTAGTAGGCGGCGCGTCATGTGCGTAATGATCAAATTCTGCCATGTCCGTATCCTTTTTTATATTGTAAACGTTTAGTAATGTCATTTTATTATATCAAATCCCTAATAAAAGTAGGGGTAATTTATGGTCTAAGGGTTTATTGGCTCAAAAAAATCATCAATGACACGACATTTGCGCGTCAGTAGATAATACTTTATTATCAATCAATCTGCATAAGGAAGTGCTCATGTCGTTCGCGCAAGTCTATACCCGCTCCGTAGTCGGTCTACATGCTCCGCAAGTTATCATCGAAGTCCATCTCTCTCAAGGCTTGCCTGCACTGACTATCGTCGGACTCCCAGCCGCAGCAGTCAGAGAGAGTAAAGATCGGGTGCGCTCAGCTATTATAAATTCAGGATTTCAGTTCCCCAACAGGCGTTTAACCATAAATCTTGCGCCAGCTGATTTGCCCAAAGACGGCGCGCGTTTGGATCTGCCCATTGCCATTGGTATTTTGGCCGCCAGTGGTCAGCTTGAGCCTGAGGTACTCACTGGGTTTGAGTTTATCGGAGAGCTGGCGCTAAATGGCGAGCTACGACAAGTGACTGGGAGCCTTGCTGTTGCCCGAGCCATTAAGGCTGAACAGTCCGCGTCAAAAGAGACAGTAACAAAAGAGACAATAACAAAAGAGACATTAGCAACGCGTCAGCTTATGGTACCAAGCGCTAACGGCGCTGAGGCCAGCCGAGTGGACGGTATAGAGGTGCTTGGCGCGATAAGTCTAAAGGCGGTTTGTGATCATCTGCAAGCGCTAACGGATGCCACCATGACGGACAAACAGCTGACACCAGTTGTGCCAACGCCAGCCCCCAAACATACAGGGTATAAAGTTGATTTAGCTGATGTAAAGGGTCAGCATCATGCGCGCCGAGCGCTTGAGATCGCAGCTGCTGGCGGGCATTCATTACTATTTACAGGACCACCAGGTTCGGGTAAGACCTTGATGGCGTCGCGCCTACCAACGATACTGCCAGATCTTAGCGCTGAGGATGCGTTAGAGGTCGCTAGTACCTATTCGGTCGCAGATAGCGAGTATGACTATGGTACGCGCCCCTTTCGTCAAGTGCATCACACCATATCAGCCGTCGCCTTGGTTGGTGGCGGCTCACGTCCCAAACCTGGCGAGATTACCCTTGCCAATAAAGGCGTGTTGTTCCTTGATGAATTACCTGAGTTTGAGCGTACGGTGTTAGAAGTACTACGCCAACCATTAGAAGCCAAGCAAATTACCATTAGCCGCGCCAACTCACAAATGACGTTTCCTGCCAACTTTCAGCTAGTGGCCGCGATGAATCCGTGTCCTTGCGGT
The DNA here is from genome assembly GCF_052258445.1 of Psychrobacter sp. T6-1. Taxonomy (NCBI): domain Bacteria; kingdom Pseudomonadati; phylum Pseudomonadota; class Gammaproteobacteria; order Moraxellales; family Moraxellaceae; genus Psychrobacter; species Psychrobacter sp. T6-1. The sequence goes on along the minus strand of NZ_JBQQFC010000128.1, from coordinate 122 downwards.
TATGATGGCGACGCCTCTAATCGTTGCCGCTGTCGTCCTGAACAGATCAAGCGCTATCAAGATAAGCTCTCAGGGCCACTACTAGATCGTATTGACTTGCATATTACCGTACCTGCGCTACC
>NZ_JBQQFC010000127.1:0-6528 GCF_052258445.1 Psychrobacter sp. T6-1 | reverse complement strand
CGCGACATACTGAACGACGGCGCTCATACCTTGATGACTTGATCCTTCCATAACGTTACGGTGTTTTTCGATAGCAACGATCTCGTCTAAGGAGCTAAGCTCAGAGCGTAGTAAATCTAGCGACATAAACATGCCTGTCTGCGTGGCAGATGGACCACCCACGCCTGACATTGAAGGTTGCTCAGGGGTATAAGCTTCAAGAATGAACGCTCCGTTGGTCTTTAGCGCTGTACTTATTTGAGCATGGACATGTTGGCGTATTTCTTTAGGCGTATGTGCCCAAATGGAGACAATGCCGTCCCACTGCTGCTCGCCAAATGGATAATCTGCCAGATCTGCCAGTTGTGTCGTTATTGTCACGCCTTTATCACAAGCAAACTGCTGCGCCTTTTTTAGTCCGACCTCAGATAAGTCCATAGCCGTGACCTCATAGCCCATTTGAGCTAAGAAAACTGCATTTCTACCCTCGCCTTCAGCTAAGCATAAGACACGCCCGCCTGCTGGAATATGCTGATAAGTCTCCAGCAAAAAATCATTAGGCTCGGTTCCATAAGCAAACCCTGGCTCGCTATAACGTTGATCCCACACAGTTAGTCTCCTTGCTTGTAAATTAAAGATGGATTAGCAAATGTTGATAGCTTGATATTTAACATAGAATAGAGTTATTGCCATCATCTTATTGTAAGCAAACTTATATTACCCTCAGAAAATTTTGCCACTATAGTATAATTGCTCCATCTGTATGTTTACCTCAATCTCTTTATATGAACCTCAACGATCATGTTGAGTTCAGTGCCAATCTGGTTTATGCTTTTAGCGGTTTTATTTTAAAGGAAAAAATATGTTTGAACGTGTCGACTATTACGCAGGCGATCCTATCTTAGGGCTAAAAGACAAATTCGTTGCTGACAACAACCCAAACAAAGTCAATCTAGGCGTTGGTGTTTATTATGACGAGAATGGTAAACTGCCCGTACTTGAGTGCGTAAAAATTGCTGAAAAACGCATAGCAGACTCGGTCTCTCCGCGCCCTTATTTGCCTATGGAAGGTTTACCTGGGCACCGTAAAGCGTGTCAAGATTTGTTATTTGGCAAGGACGCGCAAGTACTAAAAGACGGTCTGGTCGCTACTATCGCCACTATCGGTGGTTCTGGGGCGCTAAAAGTCGGCGCTGAATTTATCAATGAGTGGTTCCCGCAATCAAAATGCTATGTCAGCGATCCAACATGGGGCAACCACATTGCCATCTTTGAAGGCAGTGATGTCGAAGTGGCAAAGTACCCATACTACGATAAAGCCACGGGCGGTCTCAAGTTCGATGAGATGATTGCACTGTTTAAGACGTTGAACAAAAACGACGTTGTGCTGTTGCATCCATGCTGCCACAACCCTACTGGTGTCGATTTGACACGTAAGCAGTGGGATACGCTACTCAATGTGATTCAAGAGCAGGAGCTGATTCCATTTATGGATATCGCTTATCAAGGCTTTGGTGAAGACATGGATAGCGATGCCTATGCGATTCGTAAGGCAGTTGATATGGGTCTGACATTATTTGTTAGTAACTCGTTCTCTAAAAACTTATCATTATACGGTGAGCGCGTCGGTGGTCTATCGGTCGTTTGCCCGACACCTGACGAGACTGAACGTGTCTTTGGTCAGCTGGCCTTCACTGTACGCCGTATCTATTCAAGCCCACCATCACACGGTGGACACGTCGTCGATATCGTGATGAACGATGATGAGTTGCATGAGCAGTGGGTTGGCGAAGTGTATGCCATGCGCGACCGTATCAAATCTATGCGCCTAAAGCTTAAATCAGTACTAGAGACCAACGTCCCTAGCCGCAATTTTGACTACTTAACGGATCAAAACGGCATGTTTAGCTTTACAGGACTTACGCCCGAGCAGGTTGAGCGTTTGCAAAGCGAGTTTGGTATATACATGGTATCCAATTCGCGTATGTGCGTTGCTGGTCTAAATACTAGCAATATCGACTATGTTGCCAATGCTATGGCTGAGGTTCTAAAAGACTAATTGCTGGTAGTTTTTACAACGGATAGACACGAAAAAGCTGAGCGATCGCTCAGCTTTTTCGTGCCTTTAACATTACTGATTTAAGCTTTCTTGAGATTGATCTGAGTCTTCTTGAAGCTCAAGCTTGCTACCTATTGCTTTATTTTGAATCTCGCTGGCACTAAATGGCAGACGAATCCACTCTTTATCTGAGTAGCGACGGGTCTGATCACGATGGAATGGACGAGTCGTATCACCCGCTTGCGAGAACGCTAGTAGCGCATCTACAACAGGGCCATTTCTATCGAATGTCACCGCTTGCATGTACGTTGGACCATTAGTTACTGGACCATAGGTGCCATCGTCGTTTTGACTTGAGCTTGCAACGTTGAATACCCCTTCACCACCAAAGCCGCCATGCATAGGGATTTTTTCGTTATTTTTACTCGCGTCAAAAACGAATTGCAAGCTACCCAAAGGCGCATCGAGTGCAATGTTCTTACTATTGTAATAAGCAATGGAATCACCCAAAGCTCTACGAGTACTGTCATTGATAATTAGGTCACGCGGCGTATTAATAGGGTTGGTCTTATCGAAAGGAGTACTAAATCTTGCATAATTATTGACATTAAGATTAGTCCAGAATTTTCTAAAGACATGAGCGCCTTTACTATCAAGATTATTACGACGATCCCAGTTACTTAAAACATTACAAGCCTGAGTGCCATCAATAGTGCTGCCACTAGTTAAAGGCAATGTCGGGTTAGCTTGACAGTTTGCTAGAACGTCATCAAGTACGAGTTCAGCGCCATAACTGCGATTGCTGTAGACTACTTTCTCCATTTTATCAAGATTAAAGGTATTGCCTCCTAAACCGTCGTCATTGCTTACTCGGTCAAATATTTGTGTAAAGGCCATACGAGTACGTAGAGATAACGGCGCAGCATCCTCAGAGAAAGGTAACAACTCGCGTCTTAACAAAGGTGAAAACCCGGTTAACGGCTGTTCTGCATTACTAAGCCAATAGCTATCGTTAGAGTTGAGCGCATAATCATCACGAATGATAAAAGGTAAGTTTGAACCCCCAAAGATACCCGCTTGCGGTGAATCGGCATCATTACCCCATTCACAGGCAGCAGTACTCCCGTTGAGTGCGGGTAAGTTTCTTTCTATCAAAAGAGGAAGAGCGGCGCCTGCGTTAGCACTACAAGCCGCTAGCTTTTCAGCTGTGACATTAGGTACGGTCGAGATATCAGCGTATAGTGCTTTACCATTACGATCTGTCGCAATCGTATTGACGAACCCTAGACCTAAAATAGTCTGCATTCTATCAACGAGATCTTCAACACTAGTAGCCATGTTCATACTGCGCCACTGGTTAAGAGCGCGCGGATTTTCGGAAGCAGCGTCACGAATAGTATAAGCTACGTTGTTGGCATCACCCCATGCTGGTAAGCCAGGATTGAGCGCTTTAGCATTTATCATCGGTCCATATTTTGAAACGTAGATACTGCGAACCAATGGGTCTTGACCATCTGGCATTTGAACCATGACTTCAACTTCTTCTATATCAAGCTGTTCAACTGCGCCTGCGCTATTGATATAGTTGTATTTTAGAGGATTATTATTGACTAGGCTCACCTGATAAAGCGTAAAGCGTTTAGCAGTCGATACGGTATGACTCCAAGCCACGTCTTTGTTAAAGCCGATGTTAATAAAAGGTTGTCCTTGCTGAGCGGAGCCCATCACATCAAGCTCACCTGGTATCGTAGTATGAAATTCATAAAAGCGCTGTACGCCCTCCCATGGTTCGTGTGGATTGCCATACATAACACCGCTATCAGTCCCTGTATAGTCACTACCAAAGGCATAGGCATTACTACCACCGTTTAAGACATTGATAGTTTCCATGTTAAATTCAGGGGCTGACTCTACCACAGGGTCGACAGGCGCTAAACTACTGGCTCTCGAGCTATCTTGAATACCAATAGTTGCAGAATCAGGATCAGCAGGAGGGGCGGCCGCAACAATCGCTCTAACAAAGTTGGAGAGTCCGCCGCGTAGGTTGGCCTTACCGTAAACAGTCAACAAATCATCAAGGGTAATCTCACGTACCCATTCAGCGTTAGCACAAGCAGGATCAATATTAGCTGCCCCTGTATCGCGTAGATAACGGCTAAACCCTGCCGCATAGCCTGTCACCGCATCGATAGTTTCTGGGTCTTGAGCCGCTAAAAACTCAGCGCGTCTCTCAGGGGAGTTATACCAGGTATAAAAAACATCGCTTGCTTCATTCCCTTGATCGCCTAAATAAAGCATGCTCTCCCCTCTAGCGACGACAACTTCACGCGCAAGTGAGCAGAAATTATCCTCAGCAAAAGCATAGCCGACACCATAACCTAAACCTTTGTAGTCATCAGCTGTTATATGAGGGATACCGAACTCAGTACGCTGGATAGTAGCCGAAAATTCAGGCTTAGGCTCAGGTTTAGCATTACTATCAAAATTAACATCATTATCTGAACAACCAGATAATCCCAATGACACCGCTATAGTTATCAGCGTAAGTCTAGCTACACTTTTTCCTGCTGCTTGAGTTGTCATAATATTCACCATCCATGGTTGATTATGTTTAACTAAAACTGAAAACAGCTTTAGTCTGAGATAAATTCCTTTTATCAACAATGCTTTGGGAGCATATATTCATCATATAACATTATGAGATCTATTTGCTAGTGATATAATCAGTACAACTTAATAAAACAAAAAAACCGACCACTTAAAGTGATCGGTTTTTTAATATTTGGTGGAGATGGCGGGAGTTGAACCCGCGTCCGCCAGCATTACGCTCATGAATCTACATGTTTAGTTTCTGTCTTTGGCTTTAATCCGCACCGATCCGACAGTCAGGATGGATTGGACGATTCTCTACTTTTGAACCCAAGCGATTGAGACAATCCCTTGTGGCGAGCCTACATGCGGACGCTTCAACTTAGTTGACCAACTGTAGGTGATCAGCAACCAAGTAAGCAGGGTTTAAACCAAGTAAACTGGGTTTAAGCTGCTAGAGCGTAAGTTTCGTCGTTTGCGACTATAACAATATATGTTGGATTAACGAGAGGACATATACTCTCGACATGCATCATTGAGTTTCATCACCAGCGTCGAAGCCAGAACATCCCCAAGAAGACTGTCTATTATATAGTAGTTGTAGGCTCTACTTCAACCTATAACTGTTCTGTATTACACAACTTTACAGCTCATGCTGTATATAGCATGGACAGGGTTTATTCGTTCTCTAGCGCAGCTGTATTTTTTGCCCAGCGATACAGTTTTCTAAGTCCATAACTAGCAGGATCTACTAGCTCTAGCATATCAGCGCAAGCCTCAGAACAAAATACTCGATGTTCAGGGTTATAAAACCCAGGAACAACGGTTCTAATGAGTGCTAAGTAATCATATTTAAACCTTTGGCGCTTATTGAACCAACGCACGGCATAATCGATATCGCATGGCACAGATACTAACTCCCAGTGACCGCTCGTCATATCTATGACCTTACGCCGCAGTCCGCCATCACGGTGACTTGAGCTGATACAGTCATAATGCTGGTTGCCAAGCTCATTAATAATAAGCTCACAATGACTATAAGGCGATCGATCTATAGCACTAATGATCTTGTCTAATGCCTTTCCGTGCTCAGCAATATAAAAAGCTAAGTAGGTAGATTGCATCTTAAACCTCCAAATGTCTTCTTATAGCGAGTAGTAGAATCAAAATCTATATCTATTAATATAAATATACAGCAATGCCTGAATAATTGATAATTCATTCCTATAAAAAAGCCAGTCGTATCGAACGACTGCCTTAGAAATAATAGCATTCAACTTTTAATGTTAGACGGCTTAGCTTAGTACTTTATTTAACCATTGACCGATGTTTTGAATCTGCGGCATACAGACTTGGTGCGCCATTGGATAAGTATTATAATCCACGTTATAGCCTTTATTCGCTAAGACCTGCTGCGCTTGTTGTCCCAAGATTACGGGGACGACAGGGTCTTGGGTGCCATGTTCAATCAAGATCGGAATATCTTTGTTGGCTTCGCTATAGTCAAGGATATCATTGGTCGCAAGATAAGTAGATAACGTCATCAGCCCTGCCAAACGCTCAGGATGACCGAGTGCGACATGATAAGCCACTGCCCCGCCCTGCGAGAACCCTGCGATAACGATATGTTCAGGTTTGACACCGCGCACAATCTCACGCGCGATTAGATCACGGATGCTTTGAGAGGAGGACTCAATTTGGGTGACATCAATTTTACGATCCAGACTCATCTCTAAAATGTCATACCAAGCAGGCATCACCATACCGCCGTTGATAGTTACTGGAATCTGCGGCGCATGCGGGAAAATAAAGCGCACTGCCATATCTTGACTTAGGCCCAATTGCGGAACCACAGGTTCAAAGTCATGACCGCTAGCGCCTAGACCATGCAACCAAATAAC
>NZ_JBQQFC010000126.1:0-6590 GCF_052258445.1 Psychrobacter sp. T6-1 | reverse complement strand
CCGATACCCATGGTCACTACTAAGCCAATCCCTAGCATAACAAAGGCAGCAATCGCTTTATTCCCCGCAAATAAGTTAGTCGCGCCATCAATCAGCGGGGCAATTTCGCCCGTCGCTTTCATCACCTCGGCAAAGCCTTGTGCGGTAATCATAATAAAGCCAATCATCGCCATGAGTTTGATACCGTCATTAAAGACTGTATCGGCATCGCGCCATTTCACCACGCCTGTTGCCATAAACACCGCAAAGCCAAACATCGAGCCCAGCAATAACGAATCCGTGTATAGCTGCACGACAAAAGCGGTAACAATGGCAGCTAAGGCAATAAGCGTCTTTATCTTACTTTGAGAAGGTGCCTCAGCAGCAGTCTTGCCTAAATCATCATTTTTGACAACCGCATCGCGTGCATCTTTATCTATCGCAAGCTGCTGATACTGGCGCGGTTTGCGGTAACTGATAAATACGGCAGTCAGCAAACCGATAAACATACCGAGCGCTGGAATCGCCATGGCCTTGACTACAGAGATGTTAGCGATATCAATGCCTGCCTCGCCGACGTTTTTAAGCATGATTTGATTAAGATAAATATCACCAAAGCCGTATGGGATAAACATATAAGTGGTGACCAAGCCAAAGGTCAACAGACAAGCAATCAGGCGTCTATCGATCTGCATACGATTAAAAGCGAGTAATAATGGCGGTACCAGCAGTGGTATAAAGGCAATATGAATGGGGATTAAGTTTTGGCTAAAGCAGCTCATCATCACAAGCCCTGCAAACAGCGTGTACTTAATCATGCCGCCTGCTGTTATGCCTGAGCCTGCCGCGTCAATACGCTTGATGACTGCTCCTGCCAAAGACTGCGGCAAACCAGAATGCGCAATTGCTACTGCAAAAGCACCAAGTAGCGCATAAGACAGCGCGATTTGTGCGCCATTGCGAATACCTTCTTGAAAAGCCGCTAAGGTATCAGTAATACCTAGACCCGCTATCAGCCCGCCTGCTAGCGCGCCAATGAGTAAGCTGAGCACCACATGCACGCGCGCTAGTGACAGCCCAAGCATAATGACGACTGCCGATAATACTGCGTTGATTGCCATGCCTTGCCCTTAAATATGTCATGTTGATAAAACTGACTTACCTATCAAAATGTAGGCATATTAAAAGGGCGTCAGTTTACCTGATTTTGGCTCTAAAGCCTATGCGTAGAAACTATCAGTTAAGAATGCGTCAAGGCGTTTTGCAGATATTACCTATCGTTAAGCCTGCTTGAGTATAAGCCTTGCAATTTTGCTTGCAAGCACCATTTATCTATACAGCAACCATGAACTTGACTGAACAAGTCTGGTGAACGAGGAAAAATATATGAGTGAATATAATATCGATAAAGACAATATCGACATCGATGTCTCGGCAGCCGTGCCAGAGACTGATGATACTACTACGGATACCAAGTCAGACAATTACTTACCGCTATTAGCGCTGCGTGATGTCGTGGTGTATCCGCACATGCAAATCGCCCTATTCGTCGGCCGCGCCCCGTCGGTCAAAGCTGTTGAATTAGCGCAAAGCGAGTATGGCAATAAAGTCCTAGTCGTCGCGCAAAAAGACTCGCTGACTGAAGATATTGATCAAGACAACTTGTATCAGTACGGTACCGTGTGCCGCATCGTTAGCACGATGCCACATGATAGCGATGAGAATTGCATAAAGGTACTCATCGAAGGCGAATACCGTGCGCGCGTTGATACCTTAGAAGATCATGGCGAGCTATTGATGGCAAGCTTTGAGCGTGCTGATATCGATGTCGCTATGGACGACAGTCAACAAAAAAACACCATCAAAGCATTAACCAGTCTATTTGAGAGCTACGCCGATGCACGCCTGCGTAATGCGCGTGAATTGACTCGCGTCGCCAAACGTATTGACGACTTACTTGAGCTGGTGTATTTCATCTCAACTCGCGTCTCGATGGATCTGGAGGTCAAGCAGTCGTTCTTAGAAGACAATGACATCAAGACCCATATCAATACCTTGACTGAATATCTGGTCAAGCAAAGCGCTGAGCAAAATATCGAACAAGATATCCAAGATGCGGTTCGTCAGCAGATGGAAGACAATCAGCGCGAGTACTTTTTAAACGAGAAGATGAAAGCGATCAAGAACGAGCTGTCTGATATGAATGACGGCGCGTTCGATGGTGAAGATGATGTGGGTGAGCTTGAGCAGCGCCTAGCAGATGCAGACTTGCCAGAGGACGTACGCAAAAAAGCTGAGCAAGAGATGAAGAAGCTTAAGATGATGCCACCAGCGTCCTCTGAGTCCTCGGTTGTGCGTAACTATATTGAGTGGATATTAGACACGCCGTGGAATGCGACGACCAAAGTATCCATCAATTTAGAAAAAGCCAAAACCACTCTTGATGAAGATCACTATGGTCTAAAAGATGTTAAAGATCGCATTTTAGAGTATCTCGCCGTGCAGTCACGAGTGAAAAAGCTTCGCGGTCCGATTCTGTGTCTCGTCGGTCCTCCTGGTGTGGGTAAAACCTCACTCGGTGAATCGATTGCACGAGCAACGGGTCGTAAGTTTGTGCGTATGGCGCTCGGCGGCGTCCGTGATGAAGCGGAAATCCGTGGTCATCGCCGTACTTATATCGGTGCGATGCCAGGCAAAATCGTTCAATCACTTGCCAAAGTAGAAGTCAAAAACCCGCTGTTTTTGTTAGATGAAGTGGACAAGATGGCGCAAGACTTCCGCGGCGATCCAGCATCAGCGCTATTAGAAGTATTAGACCCCTCACAGAATGATACGTTCAACGACCATTATCTTGATATGGACTTGGACCTATCACAAGTGATGTTTATCTGTACGGCTAACAGTATGGATATCCCGCCTGCCCTTCTGGACCGTATGGAGGTCATTCGTCTGCCGGGTTATACCGAAGAAGAAAAGGTCAATATCGCGCAGAAGTATCTGGTGCCAAAAGCGATCAAGCAAAATGGTCTCAAAGAAGGCGAGATTGAGATTGTCGAAGCAGCATTACATAGCATCGTACGCAGCTACACGCGTGAAGCAGGCGTGCGTAACCTTGAGCGTGAAGTCAACAAAATCTGCCGCAAAGTGGTTCGCGGTTCGGTTGAGACTCATGGTGCACGCGCACCGAAAAAAGATGATCGTGAGCTGGTCGTTGTCGATGACAGCAATATAGATGACTATCTTGGCGTCCATCAGTTCGACTACGGTCTGGCTGAGAAAGACCCTGAAATTGGCCGCGTAACTGGTTTGGCTTGGACACAAGTCGGTGGTGAGCTATTGACTATCGAGGCCGTCGCGATGAAAGGTAAAGGTGAGCTTAGCTTTACAGGATCGCTTGGCGACGTTATGAAAGAGTCTATTCGAGCGGCAATGACTGTGGTTCGTGCTCGCGGTGATAGCTTAGGCATTGATTATGAGACGTTCAAAACGACTGACGTCCATGTGCATATGCCAGAGGGTGCAACGCCAAAAGACGGTCCATCAGCGGGTGGTGCGCTAACGACAGCATTGGTCTCGGCGATAACTGGCATTGCAATTCGTCCTGACATTGCGATGACGGGTGAGATTACCTTGCGCGGTAAGATTCTGCGCATCGGTGGTCTCAAAGAGAAGCTACTAGCCGCGCATCGCGGTGGTATCAAGCACGTGTTGATTCCAGCGTCTAACGAGCGTGATTTGGCAGACATCCCTGATAACGTCAAGGAAGGTTTGACCATTCAGCCAGTAGCGACTATCGATGAAGTGCTTAAAGTCGCTTTGGTTAGTATACCAAAACCATTAAAGCCTGCTAAAGCGGTGGTCGATAAAACCTCCGATAAAGCATTACGTAACTAAGCCTTGATTGAAATCATATGTTAATTAGAACCAGATCTTAATTAACATATAACTATAAAGCCGCTTATCTCTGTGATAGGCGGCTTTTTTGTGAGTCTATACTGCTATATATACTTTAAAGTTCGTTAGATTATAAAAACTTTGTTTGGCAAACCCATACAATACTTACACTTATTAACCGATTGTTGCGCTTCTAGTGAATAACTATGTCTAAGTCTTGGCTATACTGGCTTCGACATTAACACTCTGTCTCAAAACTTTATGATCAGAGACGATAAATAAAAGTCTAAATTAACAAATAAACAATTGGAGATAACAATGAATAAGACAATGCTTGCAAGTGCCCTATTATGCGGTTCAGCCTTAGCGATGACGGGTTGCCAAACCGTTCAAGATCAATTACAAACGGGCAATCCATTTAGCCAGCCCACGCTTAAATCTACCGTTAATACGGTTGATGGTAATGACACTGAAGTAGGACAACTATTCTTACGTCCTGTTGATGGCGGCGTACAGGTGTATGGTAAGCTTATGAACATGGCACCAGGTAAGACAGTTGCTTTACATATTCATGAGACAGGCAGCTGTGCTATGAATGGCGAAGCAGCAGGTGGTCACTTCAACCCTGATAACTATCCGCATTCTAACCCTGACGATATGATGGGTCATGCAGGTGATTTGCCAAACATCACTGCTAATGAAGACGGTGTTGCTACTATCAATTTCGTTAACAAGCAAATAGCAGCGACTCCCGTTGGCAAGTACAGTGTGAACCGTCTAGCATTTATCGTACATAGCAATGCAGATGATTATGTGACTCAGCCAGCAGGTAATTCTGGTACGCGTATCGCCTGTGGTGTTATTGGCGCGGCATAATTACATTTAGCTCCATTAAAACATTTAGCTCTATTGAATTTTAGATAAACAAAAACCTCTTAGCGAACTAAGAGGTTTTTTTATGCAGGTACTAAAAATAGTTATTCCTCGACCCACTCGCCTTTACGCCAGTAGACGCCCCAGCGTGTGGCTTTGCCGTTTTTCTCAGAGCCAATGTACTGCTCTTTTTTCTTACGTGACCAGCGTAGTATCGTCGGATTACCATCAGGGTCTTCGTCTGGACCTTCGAATAAATACTGAAACTTATCTTCCATCTTATCTTTGATTTCTCGCAGTTCAGCCAGTTTTGGCGGACGCGTCTCCCTTACCTTTGGAAACTTGGACGCAGCTAAGAACATTCCAGCGGCTCCTTCACGCAAGATAAAGTAATCATCATGCTTAGTGGACTTAAGATCTGGCAGATGAATAGGATCCATACGCGGCGGCGCAGGCTCACCCGTTTTGAGCACTTTGCGCGTATTGTCGCAGTTTTGACAAGCAAAGTAAGGACCAAAGCGTCCTGTTTTTAGCTCCATTTGTCCATCACACTTGTTGCAGTCAATGGTTGGCGCATCAGAGCCTGGGACTTCAAATTTGCCTTCTTCTAGAATATAACCGTCGCAATCTGGGTTATTACCGCAGATATGTAGTTTAAGACCGCCATCAACGATATAGCCGTTCATCGCCGTACCATCTTTTGGACAGCGTTTTTTCTCCATCAAATCTTTGACTTCAGCCGCTTCGTCATCGCTCTCCGCGTCATCGAGATTAGCAAAAGCTTCAACGGGCATCAAATTCTTGGTGCCTTTACAGCGCTCTTTGGGCGGTAGATTGTAGCCGGTACAGCCTAAGAATACGCCTGTTGAGCCCGTACGCAGCTGCATGGGACGCGCGCATATATCACAGTGCACGTCAGGCACATCGGTCGGATCATTAGGGCGCATGCCATCAGCATCTTTGGCGTGCTCCACTTTCTTTTTAAAATCGCCGTAGAAGTTATCTAACACATCTTTCCAATCAGTATCGCCTTCTGCCACGTGATCGAGCTTATCCTCAAGCGCGGCGGTAAAGGTATAATCCATCAGATCAGGAAAGCTATCTGTCAATCTATCGGTGACAATATCGCCCATCTTTTCGGCAAACAGGCGCTTATTTTCAAGTTTGACATAGCCGCGATCTTGAATGGTTGAGATAATAGAGGCATAGGTCGAGGGACGACCGATCCCTTTCTTCTCAAGCTCTTTGACAAGGCTGGCCTCAGTGAAACGTGCTGGCGGCTTGGTAAAGTGCTGGCTGGGATCGAGCTTATCAAGTATGAGCTTGTCGCCTTTTTTGACATCAGGCAACAAGGTATCATCGGTTTTGGCAGGCGGCATCACGCGAGTATAGCCGTCAAAGGTCATAGTGCGACCGCGCGCTTTTAGCTCAACGTTGCCCGCCTCGACAAACAAATTAACCGATAAATACTTGGCTGGCATCATCTGGCAGGCAACAAATTGACGCCAAATCAGCTCATAGAGGCGAATAGCGTCACGCTCCACGCCTTTGAGCTGGGTCGATTTCATGTTGACGTTTGAGGGGCGGATTGCTTCGTGAGCCTCTTGCGCGTTTTGTTTATTGCCATAAAAGTTTGGCTTTTCTGGTACGTACTTTTGACCAAAGCTATCTTCAATATAGCCGCGCGCATTAGCTAGCGCGTCCCCTGACAAAAACGTCGAGTCGGTACGCATATAAGTAATATGACCCGCTTCGTATAGACGCTGCGCTAAGATCATCGTCTTTTTGACTGAGAACCCTAGACGCGTACTGGCCGCTTGTTGCAAGGTTGAGGTAATAAACGG
>NZ_JBQQFC010000125.1:0-6606 GCF_052258445.1 Psychrobacter sp. T6-1 | reverse complement strand
CGTAAAAAATCCCCACTACTGTCTTGATAGTAGTGGGGATTTTTTATTAGACATTATAAAAATACTAAAAATTATCGCACTCTAGTAGGCGGAAAAATAGCATAGCGGTTTTTATAAAAAGTATAGACTGCCAACGCTATCAATACAGCGATACCAAGTACTAAAACCATTTGAATGACCACTGCTAATGAGGGAGCCACTAGCCCATTAATGTAGGCGCTATAGATACCAAAGTATGCCCAAGCGACGGCAATGGGAAAGACGGCATTTCGATAGTGCCGCACATAGCCTACAACCACAGCCACTATGACCAGTAAGACGATAATGGTCCAAACTGAAGATGAGATTCCAAAGCCCTGCCAGTCTTGCTTAACCGCTAGGATAGCCGTATTCAAAATCGTCGCGACAAACACCCACGAGGCGTAAAGGCTAAAAGCTATCCCTGCTAAAGTGAAGGTAACTTTCCCTCGTGCGTTATAAAGTCTATGCACGATAGCCATGAGCGACACTAATATACCCACTATAAACAGGGTTGACAGCCCTACTCTTTCATAAGAAAAAGCCACAATCCATGCCATGTTAAATAAGCTACTAAGCACGAATAGCCCAGATATGCGTCCGATAAGTTTAGCAACGGCAGGATCTTTTCTTTTTATAAAAAGGGTGACGAGAGTCGTAAAAACAAGCGTATAAATAACGCCCCAAATCGAGAAAGCAAAACCATTCGGGGTCAGTAGCGTTTGATATTTACTTGAGACCGCAGCCTGCCCCATACCATTAAAAAATCCAGACGCGCCTAGATAATTCACGGCTAAAGTAGCAAAGAAAACGAGTAAATTAATAACCGTCCACACAGTCACGCGTTTAGAGTCTGACTTATTCATTATTTATGCTTCTCTATATACTAAGATAAGGTATACCCTATCAGAACCCTACGAGCGGCCCTGTAAAGAAAGTTACCGTCTACTTAAAACAGATTTTCTTAAAACCACTTATGTTGGACAAACGAGCTAAACTTATAAATAGAGTATTATTTATTTGCTAATAGATCGACTTACTATCGTCAGTTTAATATAAAAGCAATACAGCGAGGTTGAAATGGTTTTTTTGCAGCATCTGTCGGCGTAGCACAGTACGCAAGAAAAATTCATTTCAATCTTGCGCTATAATCCGACGTATCTATTTTATTTAGTATCAAATATAAGACAATCGCTACTATAAGCAACCGTCTCTAATTCCTACAAAATAGTTTAGGTGAATAGTATATGAGCCAGCTTTTAGAGCTATCATAACCCTCAAATTAAATATAAATATTATAAAAAGGATAATGTCATGAGTAATACAACAATAGACACCGACATGACTGCCAGTTGGGAAGCTGACGAGTTACAGGTGCGAGCTACGTTAGGTTCTGCAGGAGTGGCATCGCCTAAAGAGATGTCAAGCGTAAGCGGTCAAGCGGTTTTTGATGCTATGTTTGCAGGAGACCTGCCCTCAGCCCCCATTGGTGCAACGCTTGATTTTATTCCTATTCAGATAAAGGATGGTCATGCCATCTTTCAAGGCCGACCCGCTGAGCAGCATTACAATCCATTAGGCAGCGTGCATGGCGGTTGGTTCTGTACTATTCTTGACTCTGCTGTGGCCTGCGCTATTCACTCAACCCTACCTGCTGGCAAAGGCTATACCACACTTGAGATCAAGGTAAATATGATTCGTGCCTTGACCAAAGATATCCCATTAGTACGTGCTGAGGCTAATATCATTCACGTCGGTCGGCAGACAGCGACCGCTGAAGGTCGTATTGTGGGGCCAGATGGTAAACTCTACGCTCATGCCACGACCACTTGTTTAGTATTCGATATGAAGTAGGGAAACTATTATGGCAACCCCTTCTAAGATTAAAAGCCTAGAGCACATGAATATAGAAAATGACACCGACAATGCTAAGCCAATAGAAATCATCTACGAAGATGAATTTATGGTAGCGATAAATAAAGAAGCAGGTTTACTCGTGCATCGCAGTTGGCTGGATAAAGGTGAGACGCGCTTTGCTATGCAACTCACTCGTGATGCCGTAGGTTGTCACGTGTTTCCAGTGCATAGGTTAGATAAGCCAACATCAGGCGTGTTGCTCTTTGCCAAAAGCCCAAGTGTTGCACGCAGCCTTAACGAAGCTTTTACTAAGCATAAGGTTACCAAGCAGTATTTAGCGGTAGTGCGCGGGTTTATGCCCGAGCAAGGAGTGGTTGATTATGCCTTGAGCTTTAAGCCTGATGCTATTGCTGATAAGTTTGCGGACTTAGACAAACCCTCGCAAGAGGCGGTGACCCATTGGCAGAGTTTGGCACAAATTGAGCTACCTTTTGCGGTATCAAAGAAGCATGATACGACTCGCTATAGTCTCGTGCGCTTAACGCCTGAGACGGGTCGTAAGCATCAGTTACGTCGTCATATGAGACATGTCTTTCATCATATCGTAGGAGATACGAGCCACGGTGATGGACGGCATAATCGATTTTTTCGTAGTCAATATGGTTGCGAGCGTATGCTATTACATGCTCAGAGTTTAGCGCTTAGGCATCCTGTTACGGGTGAGCCTTTGCTCTTAAAAGCAGAGTTGGATGAGCAATGGATGAATGTTTTGGAAGAATTTTCTTGGGTGGAGAGTTCTGAATGTTCCAGTCCCTAGTGAGGACTTAAAACCTTGACTGTAGGCTAATGATATCAAGGTTTTAACTTGCTGAAATAGTCACAGTGTACTTCGCTGTGTACATGCAGTGAGCTTTTGGATCATTATTTTTATTTCCCATAAGCACTGTTATGGGATGAATGTCAGGAAATGTCATGTTAGATGAAAGTTGTTGGAGGATATTCGTATAGTGTTGGCTTAGTTGAACCATGAACGTACAAAGGGTGTTTAGGCTCACCATTTTTATTTATATCTAAGCAGTATAATTTATTTTGCTCCGTATTTTTTAATATCTCTCTGACTTGATTAGCCCTATCTCTGTGAAGACCGTCATTACCCCAACAAACAATAATTCTATCCACCTTAGGTAGCTTGGCTAAAAATTTATCGTTTTCTGAGCCAATAGGATCTTCTTGTGCCTTCATATCAGTTGGGTCTGTAGCACGATAAGCAAACACATTAAACATGTACATCCCACCTGCCCCCCAAGATTTCGCAAAATCTATACATCGCTTAATAGTCTTATCATTATTAACCTCATCAGCTGTTGATGGATTTAAAGCTATAAAAGCTACTAGCGATTTATTTTCATCCCATATACGCTCCAATGAGTATCTATATTTCTCGCACTTTGATATTTTTGCATCTGTTTTCATATTAGTATTTCCTTATACAAGATAACTTATACCATTCACAAAAATTAGGGTAGCAAGTGCAAGTACTACGCACGGTAGACTAAACAAGTTGGACACCGCTATTTTTTGAATTATGGTTCAGCATATATGGCTCTTAAACAACAATGGCTAGGTGCATCAACAGTGCTTTGGCTATAGTATATATCTGAACTGTCACAGGCTGACTCTACAGCGTTAGATATATAAGCATAATCATCTAACGCTAAGCTTTCGTTGCTCTCTGGATTGACGAATATACCTTTTATAAGATCAGCACTAGGAATCTGGCTCACCAATTCTTGTGTCGCAGCCTGTATTGAACATGGTTCAGAATTATCCATCGTACCGGTTTGAATAAACTTAAATGATTTACTACATTCAAATAAGCTTTTAATATCATAAAGATTTAAACATATGACATAGCGTGAAGAATAGATATCTAATAGCTGAATAATATCATCCACTTGGTCAGGCTGACATTTTATAGTGGTCTTCACAATATCCATATGTTCAAATAAGTGCTTGGAGCTATTTTCTTTTGTCTGTAGTCCCACCAAGAAATCAGCACCCACCGTCTCTTGTAGCTCTGATAATGCTTTTTCATTCCAGTAGTCGTTGACAACGAAGCAGCCAATAATAGATGGTGGAAAATATTCCATATTTGGTCGATATAAGGCCGCAATAGTTATATCTCTATTACTAGAATTCACAATATCAACTTGCATTGCATGAGCAGAATTATTATCCATAACCATGTACTCTACGGCTCTATATTGTTGGTATTGGTTGTTAGAAATTAATCTGAATACTTACTTTAGACTCATCTATACCAGCCACACAAGCAACCATATGCTTTGCTTCAGCTATGATATCGGATAATGCATTTTCATCCTGCTCACCTGAAATTTCATCAATAGCACTTATTACATCTTTCGACTTTGATTTATCTTCAAAGACAGACCATTCAAGACTCTCAACATCAAGATCAATGTTTTCTAGTAAGTCATCTGTCGTTATATAAGATAAAGGATACCTTTGACCATCTGTCAGTTTTCTCCAAGCTTTCTTAAAGTTAGCAGTGTCTGGTAATAGCGCATATTCACTAATATGAATTACCTTCCTTCCTTCGTATTCCTTTGAAGCTGTCCAACCTGAGATCTTACCAATCATGAATGCTTGACCATGATTAACGCCATCCTTTACCGCCCATGGTGCTCTATGGTTTCTCATAAGAACGACATATTCGGCCTTATCAATACGATCAGTCCTTGCTTTCCAATAGGCTGAGCCACCTTCTGATTGCATTTTGGCTAAATCTTTGCCTGTATATATACCTATTACATTAGCCACCTTGTTAATCCTTGTGGTATTTAATTTATGTTTATTATGCACTAATGCGGAAATAATTCAAGAAATACACCTAATATTTGCGGAAATATTAGGTGTATAAACATATAATTAAGTTTATTCATTAATGTTTACGCAAATAACTAATTATGATCAGCACTTTTAACTACATCAGCAATCAGATGCCGTGAGCACTTGACCATACTCTAAGAAAACCAGCTGTTTCAGCCTTCAAACCTATTAAAATACCACTTAAAATAGACCGCCATACTGGAACTACTTATAACAGACTGCTATGTTAGGTATGGTTTTTGGCATTACTCAATATAATTCTGTTTGTTAATTTTGCATCTTAAACACATCAATATAAAGACTCTCAAACCAAACCCTTATAAAGAAAATAAATCCCCACTACGAATAGCAATATCGAAAAACACTTTTTCAAAAGCTCTGGTGATAAGATATGCGCAACTTTAGCGCCAAGCTTAGCGGTAAAAAAGCTCATGCTCGCGATGCCCAAAAAGGCATAAATATGCACAAAGCCAATGGTATTAGGCACATCGACCTGCTGTTGCATGCCAAAGAACATAAACCCTAACGCGCCAGCTATGGCAATCGGCAGGCCACACGCTGCTGAGGTGCCCACCGCTTTTTGCATGACGACATTATAGCGAGTGAGATAAGGCACGGTTAAGCTGCCACCACCAATACCAAAGATGGCAGACGCGATACCGATAACGCCGCCTGCCGCGAGTTGCTTAGGTTTTGACGGTAACTCAGTCTGAGCATATTCAAGCCCGCTAACAGTATCAGTCTGACTAGCGACCTTCTTTTTGACCCCGAAAAACATCTTATAGGCGACCCATAGCAAAAACACCCCGACGATCAGCTGCAAGTACAACCCTGAGATTTGTCCCGCTATCCCAGCGCCAAAGAAACAGCCTAGCGCTAACCCTGGTGCTAAGTTTTTGAACACCGGCCACATCACCGCGCCTTTTTTATTATGCGCCATCAGTGAGCTGATTGAGGTGACGATAATAGTGGCTAGTGACGTGCCGAGCGCAAGATGCATGATGTTGTCAGGACTATAACCCATTTGCGTAAAGACGATAAACAGTAGCGGTACGATGATCGTGCCACCGCCCACACCAAACAGCCCTGCCGCAAATCCTGCTAGCGCGCCGATAATTAAAAAGATAATAAGTTCCACGGGATAGTTGCTTCTGTATTGAATAAGTTATATGAGTTAAACGAGTGAAAGGTAATCTCACTGATTGACGATGAGTTTGCGCGCAAATTTAAGTAATGTCTACTTGACCAACTCGAGAATACGCACGGTTAAAATAAACCAAACTCTCGTGTTGCCCGTCTTGTGGTTCAGCATACTTGATACCGACAACTTGGCACATAAATATACTATGCGTGCCCACTTGCTGAATGTCGTCAATCACGCAATCGAAGCTCACGAGCGCATCTTCTAGCACAGGTGCGCCTGTGACCAGCTCAGTCCATTGACCATATTCAAATCGCTCGCTTGAACCCAATTTAGAAGCAAAGGCGTTGGATATAGACTCATGCTGTGCGCCCAATACATTGACGCTCAATATTTTATTATCCGAAAAATGCGCATGCGAGCGCGCCGCCTGATTCATGCAAACAAGCAGCGTTGGCGGCGTATCGGTGACGCTACACACCGCAGACGCCGTAAACCCATGAATGCCCGATTCGCCTTTGGTCGTGACCACATTCACAGCAGTTGTGAGCAAAGACATGGCATCTCTAAAGTCAGTGGCTTCAATCATAATTTAGTCTCAAGTTTATCAGCGCTTTTTTATCAAATGCGCTTAGCTGTAGGCTAGTTTTTTAACCGAGCTCAATCCAGCTCAATCCAGC
>NZ_JBQQFC010000124.1:0-6789 GCF_052258445.1 Psychrobacter sp. T6-1 | reverse complement strand
TACATAAATAAGAAATATGAATATCTAAGCAGAAAGATGTTTATTTTTTTACGTGTGATATAAGATTTTTGATCTCTACACTACAGATAATAGGCGTGTGGTAATTATATGAGGAAATCGCTTTTGAGATAGTTTTGTAATTTTATAAGCGTACATAATTGATTGACTAAACAGACATGCTATATTTACTTGGCAAAAACACGTAACTTTAAAATAAGTAACTTCAAAAAAAGGAGTGCTACTAAGTACTCCTTGTGAGCGTGTTGGACAGAGCACTATATGGATATTCAAATCAAATTTTAGATCACAAGGATATAACAATGAAAAATATTATAATGTTGTCAGCGTTAACAGGTGTGCTTACCTTGACTGGTTGTACGACACTTAAAAGTGTCATCGGCAATGATGACTCAGGTATGCATGAAGTAAAAGCCACTAGTAGCAACATGGCGCCTGTAACCAGTAGAGGCGGTATGTTGGTCGATTCAAAAGACTACATGACTTTGTATACTTATGATAAAGATACGATGGCAAACAAATCAGAATGTGGCTCTGTCTGCATGGTCGCTTGGCCGGCCCTTATGGCACCTAGTAATGCTAAAGCTTCTGGTCAATTTGCAGCATTTCAGCGCGAAGACGGCAGTTATCAGTGGGCCATGAATGGCAAACCCTTATATTTCTACGCCAACGACACTAAAGTCGGCGATAAAGATGGCGATAATAAAGGCGGCGTCTGGCACATTGTCCGCACTAAGTAATCTTTAGCTAAATACAGTCTGAGTCTATTTATAAACATAAAAAAGCAGCCACTATATTGGCTGCTTTTTTGCTGATACGAGTAGTTATGCAACCTCAGCCATATCTTCTTCGACTACTTCAGCGACCTCTTCAACAGGTTGTACTTTCTGAGCAGCAACTTGTCGATATAAAGGAAAAAAGTCTGAATCAAGCTCGCTGTTATCAAATCCAGCACCATCTACCAAATCGTCGTATTTATCTTGGTTAATCACTAATCTGTAGGTTTTAAATAGCAACGATTGAGAGCTAAATCCTTTTTTATATTCATACAAAGTATCTAGGTTGCTACCAACACCGCCGCCTAAATGCAGTATCTTATAGTTATTTTGGCGACCCCACTCGCGTGCCACGTGAGTGATAAGTTTAGAGGGTTGTAAATGTCGATATTCACTAACAGTGCCACCTAAATGAAACTGCATAATGCCCGACTCTTTACAGCAAGTATAAATGGATGAGGCAATGGCGTGACCATCTTTATAAGCTGTGATCAATAATAGTCTATGACCAAGGTTTTTTGATAAACCATCAAAGTAACTATCATCAAAGAAATAATACTCATCTGCATTAACATGTGTCATTGTTTCTTTATATATCTTTGAGAAGGTATCAATATTTCTATCATCTAACTGCTCAATTTTAGTAGTTACATCCATCTTCAACGCCTTTTTAATGCCTCTACGATGTTGGTTTTGAGTCTCTGCCCAATGTTCAGCTTCAGTCTTCGTCAGGTCGGACATGAGCGTCACACCGTGAGTAAAGGAGCTACCAATAGAAGGGGTCCATTTTTGGCTGATCACTGGATGCAATCTCATAAATAGGGAGACGCATCCTACTTTGTATAAGAACTGTTTGACCTCTTTTAAAATCATGTTCGTTTCGACATCAGTTAAAGTGTCATCAATTAAGGGACAGCAATAGCCATATGTAGAAGTGGCATCCCAATATTCACTGTCAATGTTTCTAATAATAATAGGTAAAAAAAGCTTTTTGTTCTTGTATTCAGCAACAATCCCTTGAGCCTGCCCGCCATCCATAGGTGCCGAATTATTAATCCAACCAGACAAATGGTAAATATCAAATCTATAATTTAAAATATCTTGGTCCCATTTTTCATCAATATCTCTAAAACTAACTACTATTTTGTTCATTTCGTTATCTCCCTTAGAGCTAAGCAATGCAATATGTCATTAATACTTATATATTCTAATTAACGAATATATAATATATCAATAAACGAATATATACACAAGCTTCAGAGAAATGTTTGTTTTGAATTGATGATTGTTTGAGTTGTATTTGTGGTAAGAAAAGAAAAATTATCCAAAAGCATGTTTTATTTACCAGGTTAAACAAGTACGTTTTTCATTATCAGAACATAATTTTATTCTCTACGGAGCGAATCTAACAGATGTAGTTTTTCAGCAGTACCTTGCAAAGAATGGCAAAAACCGTTAAAATCGCTGCTTCATTTTCCCGCTGGGGATAGGCTAAGAGAGCTGTGATGTGGTGTTGGGTGCTGGAATAAGCCAGTGACACAATTGCCAGCATTACCAATGTGCTTAGTGCCTCAGTTACGTATGTAGCGCTTTTATAGCAACAGCTTATACATACATCGGACCTAGAGAGTTTATTATGCGTGCAGATATCCATCCCAATTACCAAGAAGTACTGTTTCATGACACTAATGCCGACGTGTATTTTTTGACCCGTTCTACGGCGAAGACTAAAACCACGCGCGAGTATGAGGGTGTAGAATACCCATACTACCCACTTGATATCTCAAGTGCATCACATCCGTTCTATACAGGCGAGCAGCGTAAAAGCTCAACTGAAGGTCGTGTTGCTAGCTTTAACAAGCGTTTTGGTGCATTCGGTGGCCGTGCTAAAAAAGCTGATGCTGCTGAGTAATTTTGATTTAATATCCAAAACAAAAAAACCGCTGAATATTCAGCGGTTTTTTTATGCTTGTTTATTTAACACTATCACTTTAACGCCTGCCTAAGTCTTTGAATCGTTAAGCAACTCACTGATCAGATCGCTTAACTGTAGCGCCCAGTAACCATATGTTAGGCTGCTAGGATGAAAGCCGTCGCTTGCAAACATAGCTTTGCTATCTATAGGTTTGCCGTTGCCATACTCTTTAGCCATACGAGCAAAGTCTGCTGCCATATAGTGCACATCGCTATGCTTGTCGCATACTTGCTGTAATATCCGATCGAGCTTGTCAGATTTTGCACCGACATAGCCGTTGAGTGGCATAGGCAGGGCAGGCATCTTTGCCATCGGTGGTAGGCTTGAGAATATCAAAGTCTGCACGCCAAATTTACGCTGAGCAATAGCGATGATCTCCTCGAGTTGCTGTTGCCACTTGCGCTCAGAGATGTTGGATGTGGTGTCATTAACGCCGACACTTAATACCATGACGTCTACAGACTGGCTTGGAGTCGGCAGGACATACAACCTACGCAAAATATCAAAGCTGGTATGTCCTGTGGTAGCTTGCACTGCCCAGTTAAGTACACCGAACATGGCTTGGATTATTGATTGGTCTTGCAACGCTGGTATTAGTTTACCTATTAAGGCATCCGCTTGCGTTTGGCTACCGACGCCTGCGGCAGCAGAGTCACCAACGAGCATGAGATTGAGCGCAGGCAACACGCTATCCTCAATACTATGTAGTGAAACAGATCCATGACGCTCACCTTCAGGTTCTGGCAAACGCACCGTATCGCGCTTTACTTTACTGCCTTGGTATAGATAGATTGGCGCAAGCAGCACATCTTTTGCGGCGGCAGTGATTTTGCCAGTCGTTTTTTTATTGATAGAGGCTACCATCCTGTACGTCCTCGAATAGTGACTAGAGTATCATCGATTAATAGTTGACCATCGACGAATACATCTTGGAGTAGGTTATCAGCAGAATTTGCCAAGGCATCTTCTTTAATAGTGGTAAGCTGGTTATTATCACTCTTTATCAGAGCCAATCGACCTTTTTTAGAGCGTTTTGAGCGACTGGTAATTGGATCTTTAAAGATATCCATCCACGCGCCGTCAATACAGATTGCACTGGCTTTCATCGCCCAGCTCATAGTATCGCGGGTGACTTGTTGTAGCAGACCGCCGCCCATGCCAAAGGTGACATTGTCCGCGCTAAAGCCCGCTTCCATTATCGTACCCAATATCTTGCCAAGGCTTTGCGGGTTGATACCATCGCCTTGAATGAGGCGCACATAGTCAGGCAGCACTTTATAGCCTTTGCTATTAGTCGTCGTACCGAATTTTATCGCTAAGCGCTCCAAGGCTTCGCGCACGACTTTGGCAGGGTCGCCGCTGTCAGGACGTATAACCAAAGTGCCGCCCATGGTCTCGACTTTATCTTTGAGCGCGACACCCCAGATATTATCGATGGCATTCCACAGATCATAACTATCAGAGACGACAGCGACTAAGTTACCGTCTCCACCGAACTGCTCTAGCATATTCTCATAAGCCTGCGTTTCGCGCTCGCGTCCCCAAGCGGTCATCGTACTGTGCTCAGCGGCAGGAATAGAGAAGGCGGGCATATCTTTGTCCATACCGTACCAGCGGCTAGCTGCAACCAACGCGGTCATGCTATCAGTACCTGAAAAGTTCACTAAATTGGCAAGGCTACCTAACGCGACTGTCTCCATGCTGGACGCCCCGCGCGCACCGAAGTCATGTAGCTTAAACGGCAGACCCTCTATGCTATCGGCGGACTTTTCCAGCGCTGATTTGATAATGTTCTTACAATAATAAGATAAGCTGGCGACGGTTGAAGGGTACCAAATCGCGCGTAGCAGTGCAGTCTCAAGATAGCTCGGTAACCAATAGAACTCGGGGTCAGTATTGACGATTTGGCAGACGACGTTAGACACAGGTACGATACTGCCTTCAGGGATGGCTTGAATACGTATCGGTAGTCGTCCATCGTGCTTGTCAACCAAACGCTCCCAACCTGATCGGTTAAAAGGTAAGCCATGGGCTTTAATCACCAATTCAGCGTCATCGATGTGAGCGGTGGTAATAGGCGTTTGCAAGTACTCTTTAATAAAGGCTTGCAAACCAAAGAACACTACATCGTAATCGCCACTACGCGCTTCGACATAGCTTGACATGTACTCGCTACCGGGCGGATATTGTAGCCAGTGTGAGGTTTTGTAGCTGTCTGAATTTAAGATTAAATTATTAAAATTACTGGTGTACATCACAGAACTCCTCTGCTTTGAAATGCCGCAGCGTTGCGGCGATTAACCTTTGCCGTCTATCGGCGCAGGCGGTGAAACTGGTTACGTCTTATACAAGTTATGTAGACCAATATCACAAAAATAAGGGCATACTTTGAACCTAACCTTCTATATTTCTAATAAAGCGTCAAAGCCCAACCATCTTGGTGATAATGGCATAGTGATCTTCAAACATCATTTGCGCGTCAAGCTCAGCTAATGGTAGCCAAAATGCGGCAGCGGCATCATCGCTACCTTTTACTTTGGGTAAGCCTTTGGCATCGTTTTTGAGCTGTAAATAAAAGGCTTGGGTGATGGTGCGACCGCGCGCTGAGCGATACGGATCATCAAAGGTATGCTGACTGTGAAAAGAGCCGCGCAGTACTGGTTCTGGCACTTTGAGCCGCGTCTCTTCGCGCAGCTCACGGATACAGGCATCAAATAGCGTCTCTTTGGGGTTCAAGAACCCACCTGGCAATGCCCACAGTCCGCGCCCTGGCATACTACGGCGCTCAACGAGTAAGATATGTCCAGATTGCACAACTAAGGCATCTGCGGTCATAAAGGTCGGCGGGTACGGCGCAGATTCCCACTGTTTTTTATACTTATCAATAAAGCCTGCTTCTTCATGTAAGCGCTCATATTCAGCCGTGTTTTTAAACTGGCTTAATACCTCGCGTGTGGCATCAGGGGTACGCTCAGGCGTTGGCATAGCGCCCATTAGATAGCTATCACGAATAGGTGTCGCTGATAGATTATGGTAATTGGGTACAGAGACCGACGCCCAATTGGGGAATAGTGACAAGTAATAAGAAGAGCTGTCTTTTGAATGACCAATCAAGCCAATATCCGCGTTCAAGTCATGGGTGACTGAGCGCACGCCCGCTTGTACATATTTGAGCCAGCGTGTGTCATTGTATAGCGCATCGTCCAAGGCTACGCAGTGAATGCGCGCAGCATCCTTGTCAGAGTATGCGCCCTTGATCATAGCGGTACGCTCGCTCACCGAAAACGGGTTACGCAGGCTACGCGGCAAATTAGCAGAACCAATAAGCATGATGACGTTATCTGCGCGTTTGAGCGCCTCATCCACGACGGCTTTATGTCCGCAATGAAAGGGCTGGAAGCGTCCGATAAAGACTAGATATTTATAATGCTTATTATTCTTGTTGTCTGTACTGTCTGCTAATGATGCACTCATAAACGCCAATTCCCTACGACAAACGATTTTGGTATGTACCTGCAATGACGCTAATACTGACACAAGCGCTTAGGGGCTGACAAGTGTAAAGATGTTTTGTGACGCTGACGACATTGGATTTTTACTATAAACAAAAAAAAGCCTTCTTTAACTTAATAAAGAAGGCTTATGAATTTGCTTAAAATAACATAACTTATAGCGACCCAATCTTATCTAAGCCTTGCTGCTCGATGACAGCGCTCAAACCTTCGTCTGACTCCATACGTTTGATAAACCCGTTTAGATTGCTGTACTTAGATAGATCAATCTCAAACTTCTTCGCCCACGTTAGCGTCACGTATAGATAAACATCCGCAGTGGTTTTGGTACCCGTTAAATAATCGTGTTTACCCAATTGCTCGTTTGGCAATCTCATAAGATGGGCAATCTTCTCTTTTGCATTTTTCTTTAGATCCTCTTGCGCCAAGTTGCCTTCAACGAAGCCATCAGGTCCAAAGAGTGGCGCAAAGGCTTTGTGCACATCAGCATTCACAAATGCTAGCCACT
>NZ_JBQQFC010000123.1:0-6825 GCF_052258445.1 Psychrobacter sp. T6-1 | reverse complement strand
AATATAAAACTGTCGTGTAAGTTTAAACGCGCTACTGGTATAAATTTTACTTGCGTGCTGTGCCTACGCCGCTTGATGCTGCATAAAACTCATCCCAGTAGCGCTATGTTTTTTTACAGTGCATTGGATATATACTGCGAGCTTCGCTCTTGGCGCTAGCCATTATGATACAAAAACCCGTGAGATAAAAGGTGGCGTCAATGATGTTATATGTGTGGTTTGTGATTGCGGGTGCATTTGCAGGTGTTAGTGCAGGCTTGTTTGGCGTTGGCGGTGGCATGATTATCGTGCCCGCACTAGTATGGATATTTACCGCTTATGATTTCCCGCCTGACGTTATCACGCATTTGGCGATTGGTACGTCGCTTGCAACCATCGTAGTGACGTCCATTAGCTCATTGACCGCGCATAATAAGCGCGGCGGGGTACGCTGGGAGGTTTGGCGCAAGATGGCGTTAGGACTAGTTATCGGTAGTCTCGTTGGTGCAGGTATCGCGGATATGATCGATGGCAAAGCGTTGCAAGCGATTATCGGTATCGGTGCGTTACTAGTAGCGCTCAAAATGTTGTTTTTCTCTAACAAAGAGTAATTGGGTAAGCCGCTACCTCCTGCTGGCGTCCAGTTTGGGGCAGGCACTGGTATCGGAATGGCGTCGTCTATCTTTGGAATCGGCGGCGGCAGTTTGACCGTACCGTTTTTGAACTGGGCAGGGCTACCGATGAGACAGTCGGTTGGCACTTCAGCCGCTTGTGGTCTGCCGATTGCACTGGCTGGCGCGGTAGGATTTGCATGGTTTGGACAAGACGTCGCCAATTTGCCTGAGGGCACGATAGGCTTTGTGCATATTTCAGGCTTTTTATGCATCTCAGTCGCGAGCTTCGCTATGGCAAAGGTCGGTGCCAAACCTGCTCATGTATTGCCAGCGCTCACGCTAAAACGCGCTTTTGGTGTGCTGCTTATATTCGCAGGCGGGCAGTTGTTTTTGAGTGGGATTGGGGTGGTGTAATTAGCCAAAATTAGAAAATAAGAAGAGTAAAAAACTAATTTTTCGCGCTAAAAATGATTTTTATTAAAAGCCTTGATAACACTTACTCCTGTCAAAAAATATTGCAACAGACAATACTGTACTTATAACTAAACGTTTGTGATAGTATTTTGCTTACCTGTATTTGATTGATAAGGAAGTTTAATCAATACGGGAAACCACCCTAATGTTTATCGATAGCGATAGATTACCTATAGCACAAGGATGCGCAAGCCATGAGTAAACACGGCGATAAAAGCAAAAAAGCAGATATCGAACTAAAAGATGTCGCAACTGACAATACAACAGAAAAAGTGATTCACAATGTTTTTGTCGACAGCTTAGTAGAATCAAGCGACACATCACAATCTGAGCCTGCCAGTAATACTCGCAGCAAAATGGTGTTTAATAGACGCCGCTTTATGAAAGGTTTTGGGTCTATAGGGGTGGCGGCAGTAGGGGCTGCTAGTCTAGGCTTGGCAGGGTGTGACGATGATGACAACGACAATTTCAATGCCAATGACGCCGTTAGTTTTGATCACGGTGTTGCTAGCGGTGATCCCTTATCTGATCGTGTCATACTGTGGACCCGAGTAACTCCGCAAAACACAGGATCTCGTCAATTTACGGTTAACTGGGTGATAGCTCGTGATTCACAGATGGATAATGTGCTCAAACGAGGATCTGTCACTACAAATGCTACCAAGGACTATACTGTCAAAGTCGATGTAGACGGTCTAGAGCCAAACACCGTTTATTATTATCAGTTTACCGTAGGCAGTAAAAGCAGCCGCGTTGGTAAAACCAAAACCTTACCTGTAGGCTCAGTGAACCAAGTCAAAATGGCGGTGTTTAGCTGTGCCAATTATCCAGCTGGGTTTTTCCATGTTTACGCTAATGCTGCTAAGCGCAATGATTTAGATGTTTTTATCCATTTGGGCGACTATATTTACGAGTATGGTCGCACGGTTACCGATGCTGGGGGCAATGTCGTACCTGCTTATGCGTCGCAAAACGCCGCTGCTATCGACCGTGAGGTTGAACCTGCGCAAGAGGTGACGCGCATCAACGAATACCGCATGCGTTATGCGCAGTATAGAAGCGATCCAGATTTGCAAGACTTGCATGCCGCTGTACCTATGATTGCGGTATGGGATGATCATGAGCTGGCCAATGATGCTTATGAAGATGGCGCCGAAAATCATCAGCCTGCCACTGAGGGCAGCTGGGATGATCGCAAACTCGCCGCTGTCACCGCTTATCATGAGTGGATGCCGATACGTAACGAAGTACAAAGTAAGATCTATCGCAGCTTTGACTTCGGCGACTTACTAAGTTTGCACATGTTAGATACTCGCATTATTGGACGTGATGAACAGCTCAATTATGCCAATTTTATCAAAGCTGATAATGTGGTCGGCGCCTATATTGACAGCGATGCGTTTATGGCAGCGACCAATGACCCTAATAGAGAGCTATTGGGACTGGCGCAGAACAACTGGCTGGTGGGCCAACTACAGCAATCAAACGCTAAGTGGCAAGTGCTCGGTCAGCAAGTGTTGATGGGACGGATGGATATACCTGCGCCCGTCATTTTGAATTTAGCCGATCCTAGACTTGGCTTAGATATCAATGCGTACTTAGCGTTAACGCAAAAAGCCCAAACCGCTCCACAAACTTTAACCCCTCAAGATATCGCTCTATTGCAACAGCCTGCTATTCCTTATAATACTGACGCTTGGGATGGTTATAGTGCGGCGCGTGAGCGCATATTAGCAACCGCCAAAAGCTTAAATAAAAACCTAGTCGTACTGGCGGGTGACACGCACAATGCATGGGCAAATAATCTCACCGATAAAGACAACAACGCTGTGGGCGTAGAGTTTGCGACCAGCTCAGTCAGCTCACCAGGATTTGAGGAATACATTCCTAATCCGCCAGCACAAGTAAAAGCGGTACTGACTCAAATCATAGACGGTTTGCAGTTCATAAACCCGAATGAGCGTGGTTATATGGCGATTACGGTCACGCCTGAGTCTTGTCAGTCAGAATGGGTATTTGTTAGTGATATTCTACAGGAAACCTATAGTAGTGAAGTGGGACAAACGCTCAAAGTGCTCGCCGGCGCAAACCAGTTGAGTGCATAACTTTTGTCTGAGCAGTTCTTTGCCTAAATAAATTTTTTCTACAGGCGGTTGATAGAGTCTACTCTTTATCAATCGCATCGAGCCCCAATCGCATCCACTTCATTGCCAGCTCATTGCGATCGGTAAGCATGCTCCATAGCGCATCTTCACTAAAGATAGAATGCGCCTCGCCTGAGTGCTCAATTGGTAGATCCGCTTCACGATCTGCCATCCACTGCGGGCTTAAGTAATACCCTTGCAACTCATCGAACAGCTTTTCTGCTTCTAAAAATTGCTGCTGCGCCTCAAGTTGCTGCTGATATAACTGGCTCCAGCGCTCATATTTTTGTTGTAAGTCCTGCGGGTCAGAGTTCTTCATGTTAGCTCGCTTATTTTTAATTCATACTCAATATAGGCTGTCCTCTATTCTAATGCAATGCAGCCTTATAACAAACTTCTAAACACACCGCAATTTGCGGTAGAATAGCCGCCTGTTTTTGCTGACCTAATATACCTTTCATGCGCCTAAAATCCCTCAAGCTGACAGGATTTAAATCCTTTGCTAATGCTACCACCTTTAACTTTCCTCGTGGCATTACTGCTATTGTCGGGCCCAATGGGTGCGGCAAATCAAACGTCATTGACGCCATACGCTGGGTACTAGGCGAGACCTCCGCCAAGCAGCTGCGTGGCGGAGCGATGAGCGATGTGATTTTTGCAGGCACCCAAGACAAATCGGCAAAAAGCGTTGCCAGTGTCGAGCTGACCTTTGAGCACACCCAAGATGAGACCACAGGCATTCGCCACGAGTTTAACTTATATCATGAACTGTCTGTACGCCGTCAAGTCAATAAGGAGGGACGTTCAGACTATTTTATTAATGGCACGCGCGCGCGTCGCCGTGATGTTGTCGATGTCTTTTTAGGCACAGGGCTTGGCGCGCGCAGTTATGCAGTGATTGAGCAGGGCATGATTGGGCGTATCGTTGACTCAAGCCCCATGCAGCTACGTGAGTTTATTGAAGAGGCGGCAGGGGTATCACGTTATCAAGCACAGCGCTTAGAGACCCAAAAAAAGCTTGAGATCACGCAAGATAATTTAGCGCGTTTGCAGGATATGCAAAGCGAGCTTGTCAGTCAACAAAAGCGGCTATCTAAACAAGCAACAAGCGCCCAGCGTTATGAGGAGTTAACACTCGCGCGTGCTGATATCCAGCAGCAACTTACCATTCAGCAGTTGTACCAAGCTAAGCACTATCAGCAGCAGCAAAAACAAGCGCACAAGCAAGGTCTCGATGAGGTCGCGCGCCTGCAAAGCCTTTGTGAGGATCTAAAAGCCAAGCAAGACAAACTGACAGCGCACATCACACAAGAGCAGTGGCTCAAAGACGATGCGCAAAGCACACACTATCAGCAGCAGCTGGGCTATCAAAAAGCTGAGCATGAGCTTTTTGATATTCAAAACCAAATCAGCCAGATTGAGCAGCAGATCGATAGTATACACGCGCAGCAATCACAAACGCATACAGAGAGCGAAGCCTTAAAGCTAGAGCAAAGCGAGCAACAAGCGTTGCTGGCAAGTCTACGTCCACAGCTCAACGATTTGGCGATCAAACGTGAGTCCTATAAACAAAGCGAGCGCACATTGCAGCGGGCATGGACTGACGCGCAAGATAAAGTATCGCGCTTACAATATGACATGCGCATTTTAGAGCAGCAACAAGCCATTAATGCTCAGGAACAAAAGCGCTACCAGCAAAGCTACGACAAGTGGCAGCGCCGCGAGCACAATTGGCAAGCCCTACATGCGCAGCTATTACCCTTGGGCGCAGATCATAGTAGCGTCTCACCTGCATTCGCAAATACCGAGCTGACCGAGTTAAAGGATCAGCTAGGGCACATTGTACGCAAGCAGGATTATACCTTTGAGCAGGTAGCAGTACTGCAACCTAGGGCGCATGAGTTACAGCAGCGATTAGGCGTACAGCAGCGTGAGCTGACAGAGAATGAAAAACGTCATGCACTGCTAGTCGGTGAGTACGATACCTTGCATCAAATGCTGCATCCTAAATCACGCAACGATACGTCCGCTCAATCACGCGACGATACGTCAATGCAGCACGTTACTAAAATAACTTATGACACTGAAGATAGCGATTTTGGTCAGGTATCACAGCCGTTACCGATAAGCACGATACGCGCACGCATTGAGCTGACAGATTTGGGTCAGCGTTATGCCCATATACTCGATGAATGGCTGGCCCCGTGGCTTGATAGCCATGTCTTGCTGACGGACAACAATAGACAGAACTTGGCGCATTATGTAACAAACTTACTCAGTTATCAAAAAGATACCGTAGGTGCAAAATCGGGTCACAGCTTATGGCTGCCCGCTACCCAAAGCGATGAAGTTCATTCATTTATGAGCCAGCTAGCACATGCGCTTAGCAAACAGCTTATACCTTTATCTCAGTTGATCTCGCAGCCAAGACTTACGCTTTGCCAGCAGTGTTATTTATACATTGGCACTGATAATGAAACTGAAGAAGAAAAAAGAGCAAATCTGGGTAGAGTTTTAGAGGTGTTACCAAAGCCTGCAACGCTACTAACGACTGATGGCTGGATGATTAGTCAGCAAGGGATGATAAATTTAAGTAGGCTCATTGGTCGGGATAATAGCGAAAACAACAGCGCGTTTTTGACCCAACGTATTGAGCAACGCGCGCGCCTAAAACAGCTTGAGACCTTGCTAGAGG
The DNA here is from genome assembly GCF_052258445.1 of Psychrobacter sp. T6-1. Lineage (NCBI taxonomy): Bacteria > Pseudomonadati > Pseudomonadota > Gammaproteobacteria > Moraxellales > Moraxellaceae > Psychrobacter > Psychrobacter sp. T6-1. The sequence continues at coordinate 919 of NZ_JBQQFC010000123.1, read as the reverse complement.
CTAGCAATATAAGCATAAACACGCAGCAACAAACGCTTAAGCAAGCTCAGCGCGAGTATGATGCATTGACGATCAGCTTAGAGGAGGCTCGTACGCAGGCGGCCCAATTAACGCAAGATAAGCATCACTGCCAGCAGCAACTTACCACTTGTCAAGCGATGTATGAGCGCTTGCAAGCTGACATACAGCGTCTGGATAATGACAAATTAAGCCTTGAGCAAGAACAGCAAGCGCTAATATCTGAACAAAAAGCGCTCAATGATAAGCAGGGCGAGACTCAACGGGCGCTAGATACGCTCATTACACAATTGACAGAAGCAAAAAGTCATCGTCAAAAGTTACAGACGGATAAAAATGAGCGTAGCCGTGTTCGGCACGCAGAGGATGATGCTTGGCAGGTACTACAGTTAAACATACAAAAAGGCGAGATGCGTTTAGAGCATAGCGTTAGCCGCCTAGTCAAGGTGACAGATCAGCACGATAAATCCCTACAAGAGTCGCAAAAGCTTGGCGTTCAATTAGTAGAGTATCAACAGCAATTGCCAGAGCTAAGGACAAGGGTGCAAAAGATACAAGAGTTGCGTGATCAGCAGCAAGCTCTGCTAGCGGAGCGTGAGTCAACCTTAGCGGCGCTCAAGCAAGACTATAGTAAACAGCAAAATGAGCTGGACGCGCTACATCATAAGCTTCAATCACAGCAAGAGGATTTGGCACAGCTAGCAACACAGCTAGCGCTAAGTAATGCGCGCTTGGAGGACGCGAGCACTCATGTGCAAAAGGCTCTAGCAAAGTATCAAAGCATCAGTCAAAAGTATGATAAGGACGCGCCGCAAACGATGAGTGTCTCAAACGTGTTAGCGGACTTTATCGTCCATGATCGCCGCGTGCGTCCAGACAAAATCGCTCAGCTCAAATCAGA
>NZ_JBQQFC010000122.1:0-6859 GCF_052258445.1 Psychrobacter sp. T6-1 | reverse complement strand
TAATTATTACTTAAAGGGAATCACTATGTATTTTGTTCTCTCTCCTGCCAAATCTTTAAATGAGACTGATGCCGTTCTTGTGAACATTGGCAACTACTACAGCCAGCCTGAGCTCATTGCGCACTCGCAGACCTTAATGAAATCGCTTAAGACCAAGGAGCCAATGGACTTGCAGGAGCTTATGAGCATCTCTGATGATTTAGCGCAGCTAAATGCTAAGCGCAATCAAGAGTGGCAATGGGATACGGACAAACCCTTCAATGATGACAATGCCAAACCCGCCGGCTACCTATTCGACGGTGACGTCTATACCGGACTTGATATGTATCATATGGACAAAGATACGGCTATCTATGTTAATAAGCATTTAGGGATTTTGTCAGGATTATATGGCATTATCAAACCCTTAGACTTGATCCAACCGTACAGACTTGAGATGGGCACTAAGCTCAACAATGAGCGCGGTGACAATCTTTATGAGTTTTGGGGTGAGGAAGTCACTAACGTTATCAATGCGCGTATGGCTGACAGCGATGACAAGGTATTGGTTAATCTGGCTTCCAATGAATACTTTAAGGCGGTAAAGAAAAAAGCACTAAAGGCAGATATCATCACGCCACGATTTGAAGACGAGAAAAATGGTCAATATAAAGTAATTAGCTTTTATGCCAAAAAAGCCCGTGGACTAATGGTCAAATATGCAGCAGATAATAAGCTGACCAATGCTGAGCAGCTAAAGCAGTTTGATTTGGCAGGGTATTACTACTGTGAAGACGCGTCTGATGATAAGACGTGGACGTTTAGACGAGATGAATCAAGCCAGTAGCTTGATATAAAAAATACATTTACTACAGTTACTAGGAGCATTGCATTCAGTGCTTCTAGCCCAGTCATCAGATATCCTTTAGTTGAACATATGAACAGATTACAACAATCCTTCTTGTGCCATCATTTCCTGTACCGAGGCGCGGTTTAGCATGGCTTGATAGTGTGCATTTATGTGTATCCAGTCTTGAGCTCGACTCGCATATTGCTGACTCCAATGAGCAATCATAAATAAATGAAAATCAGCACCACTTAATTTATCGCCTAACAACCATGGACCATTATTTACTAATCCTTTTTCAACAATATCCCAGCAGTGGGTTAGTACATCATTCGCTTTATCTTTCACTTGCTGCAAATTGTGCTCGCCGTTGATGTACTGCTCGGGATGTGCCCAGCGATTAGCAGCTTCTTGTAGGGTAGAAGACATCCAAAACAAATATTGGTAATAAACACCGCGCCTAGGGCATCCTATGTCAGGTGCTAGCCCAGACTCTGAGTGCTGATCTAACACGTACATTAAAATTGCCGCAGACTCATAAATGACCTGCCCCTGATGCACCAACGTAGGTACTTTGCCATTTGGATTAATGGCTAGATACTCAGCTGATTTTTGCATGTTCTTAGACAGGTCTATTTCTATCATTTCATAAGACGCGCCTAACTCCTCAAAGACAGCATGGGTAGCCATATTAGCGCCACCCTTATCCCAATATAAAGTATAAATAGTCGTGTCCTTCTTGCTGTGGCGATTGATGGATAAAACCATTGTACTGAGCGATAAAAATTAACCTCTAACGTGAAATAATCGACATGATAGCGTCAGCCAGTTGAGGGATTTCCGTCATTTTCAAACCTGCAATATTGATTCTACCATTTGGCATACCGTAGATAGCGAACTCATCTTGCAATACTAACATTTGATTTTTGGTTAGCGGTAATAGAGAAAACATACCTTTTTGGTGCAAAATGTCCAAAAACTCTGCAGGTGCACCCCTATCTTTTAATGCTGCGCCTAATGCTTGGCGAATAGTATCTACCCTACTACGGTAGCCTGCTAGCTCTATTAGCCAATCGTCTGGTTTGTCTAGTAAATAAGAAGCCACTGCGGCGCCGTGATTGGGCGGCATGGAGTAATTGGCGCGTGTAATAGTTTCTAAGAGTGTCTGTATATCTGCGTGACGCTCATGGTTCGTCGTCATCACCGTAGCAATACCCGTCCGCTCATTGTATAGACCCATATTTTTTGAACAGCTGGCGGCGATAAATGCAAAGTCAGAGTCTTCAATCATTAAACAAAGCCCTGCAGCATCAGTATCAGGATCATCTCCAAAACCTTGATACGCTATATCAATAAACGGCACAATATTTTTCTGTTTACACACATCAGAAAACAGTTGCCACTGCTCTAAAGAAGGGTCTATACCGGTAGGGTTGTGACAGCACGCATGTAATAACAGCACGTCCCCTTCTTTTGCTTTCTCTAGCGCGGCAAAACACGCATCAATGTCTAACTGGCCATTTTTATTTTGCCACGGATACGTATCCACTGTTAACCCAGCACCTTCCATCAGCGGACGATGATTGATATAACCAGGGTCGCTGATCCAGACGGTTGAATCTGGAGAGAGCGTGGCGATCAAATCCGCAATGAGTCGTAATGCACCTGATGCCCCAACCGTCTGAATCGTGCACTGGTCTTTTAGACTTGGACTGTCACCCAGTACAAATCTTGCCATTTGCTGGTTAAAATTAGCGTTACCCGATAGCATGCCATAAGCTTTTGAATGAGCTTCATGAGCAAGATGCATTTCTGCGTCTTGCACGGTTTTCATCACAGGCGTATTGCCATACTCATCCCGATAGACACCAACCAATAGATCTATTTTATGTTTGCGCTGGTCAGTACGAAACCTACCTAACAATGCCCACAATGGATCACCGTTGATAACAGGCATATTATCTAACATCATGATATTTCCTTAATTAATTTATTGCGCTCGATTGGACAAGATGACGCCAATGGTACTGAGTACGATGCCGCATATCATAATGACTGATAGAGACTCATTAAGTATCAGCGTAGCCAGTATAGCGGTTAATCCTGGGGACAAAGAGCCAAGTAATAAGGTACGAATGGAGCCCAGCTTTTTGACTGCATAAGAAAACGCAATGGTTGATACCACCCCTACACCAAGTCCTTGTACTAAGATAAACGGAAGCGCTTCATCAAAAGACACAGAACCTATATTCGTTTCCACAATGCCAGACAGAACCATCATCAATGTCAGAAAAAACGAGGTATAAGAGAGCACGATAGCGATAGCTATTGGACTTAACTTGGTGCTTTTTAACCCCAAGGTATAACCCGCCCAAATCAGGCTTGCCATCAACAATAACCCCACACCGTACAGAAGACTATTAGGCACTGACTGTGCACGCCCGCCAATCATAGTCGCGATACCAAAGAGAATAAGGATTAATGCGGCAAATTTCCTCAATGATATTCGTTGACGATAAAAAATAAAAGACAATATTGCGGCAAAGAAGACTGGCGTACCTGTCAAAATAGTACCAACGTAAGCTGCTGGTACCGTACTTGCACCAAAAGCGGCTAATAAAAGAAAAGGCACGCCACCAAGTAAAACAAACATGATATCTGGCAGTCTTATGTTTTTTACTTCATGCCAACTAGAGAGTACCCAAGGAGTCAATAATACCAGCGGTACACTGAAGCGAATGAGCATGACATCCGCAATAGTTAGCGACGAGGCACTAACCGCTCGCACAGTCAAAGCAAATCCTGACCAAATCAACAATACGACGCTCATCGCCACATAGCCTTTGGTTAGTGGCGACATTACAAACAAAGGATTTTTGCGCGATGAGGGGTGGAATATCGTATTCATAGTCGTGTCTTATGCTGCTATACAAAGACCAATTATCGATTAAAATACGCGCTTTTATCTTTATTTATTCATTGCAATTTTGCAAATATTTGGTGGATAATGCTAACTAAATCAAAATTATTGGCTTAAAAAGCCAAAAGGTAAATTATGGATAAAATCGATCGCCATATTTTGGAAGTGCTCCAAAAAGAAGCGCGCTTATCTACGGCGGAACTGTCCGAACGTATAGGGCTGTCGCCGTCTCCTTGCGCGCGACGCCTAAAGCGTTTGGAAGACGAAGGCTATATAGAGAACTATCAAGCGAACGTAAATAAAGCCAAAGCGGGTATTGCGATGAGTTTCTTTGTGGAAGTCAGTCTCAACAGCCACCAAGAAGAATCTATCGCAGCCTTCGAACGCGCTCTGTCCAATATGGACGAGGTGATTAATGGACATGTGGTATCGGGTTCTTACGATTATTTACTAGAGGTAGTGAGCCCCAATCTCGATGGTTATGAGCGGTTCACCCGTAAGCTACACAAGCTTGCTAGCGTAAAAGATATACACACTCATCTATCGGTGAGAAAGGTAATCAATAAGACAACTTTACCTATTTTTGTGTGAGATTTTTTTATACCGACTAGCAGTACAATGTCTCGCTCGATCATTCGTGAGTAGCAAGACACATAATAAGTTTATTTGGATTTGACAGAATATTGCTATGATCAAGAAGTACTTGATGATAAGGCTTGGGTTCTTAGAAGGAATGCAGCGGATCAATAGAAGATTTGATGAGCTTTAACTATAAAGCCCTAATATAGGAAATATTACTAAGGCTTTATTTTGGAGGAATAAGTAAGTCATTCATAGTAAGTAGCTTATTAACAATAGATTTGTATTCACCGTATTACAAGGAAATCTCAACTTCTATTTTGATTGGTCGTTTTAAATGGATAGTGACTTTTATATTAATAGAAGCCGCTTCTGGTGGCTCATTGTCTAAAGCGCCGTCAACGATGTGAGCGATTTTCATTGCTTCTACTTCTTTAAGCTCAAAGCCGTTTGCTTTGGCACCTCTCATCACTTTTTCATAAATTTCTTTTTCGCTTGTGTAGCGCTCTTTATTGTTAAATGATAACTGCATAACTTTAGAATGAGCAACGCTAGACATCTCCATCGGCTTTTGCATTTTAAACCTATCTAAACTAGGATCAGCTGAACTACTAGCAGAAGCTAGCACTAGGGCTGATGCTACCATTGCAATCGATAAAATCTTCATTTTGAATTCCTTTTGAATTAATTCATTCCTTCTAAGTTAAAACACTATTAGCGAATATATTCGCTATATCAACTATATCCTAATAAATTATTAATTGAAAATTTAAATTAATATTAGTAATACTAATATTATTAAGTAATGGGTAATTTTGGTCAGTTATTCTTATTTCGGTTTTTCTACACAATACCAATTATTACCTTAAATCAAACACAAAAAAGCCCTGCTATCTTTCGATAACAGAGCTTTTAATAGTTCAAACGTTTTCACAAAAATACTTACAACTCTAGTGAAAAACGCTTTATGAGTTGACTAAAGCCGTACGACTAGGCAACCGAGTGAAGATTATACTGATAGTACATCGAGCGAGGTTAACAACGTCGTACAAATTTAGTCGAGGCATAAATTACATCATGCCGCCCATTCCACCCATACCGCCCATTCCAGCACCGCCGCCCATAGCAGCCATGCCGTCATCACCTTGTGGTAAGTCAGTAATCATGACTTCGGTCGTGAGCATGAGACCAGCAACCGATGCTGCATTCTCTAGTGCTGAGCGCGCAACTTTTGCAGGATCAAGGATACCCATCTCTAGCATATCGCCGTACTCGCCAGACGCCGCATTATAACCGTAGTTACCGCTGCCTTGCTTGACCGCATTAACAACAACTGAGGCTTCTTCACCTGAGTTAGTAACGATTTGACGTAGCGGTGCTTCCATCGCACGGCGCAAAATGTTGATGCCCGCATTCTGATCGGCGTTATCGCCTTTGAGCTCAGATAGTGCGTTCAAAGCGCGAACGAGTGCTACGCCGCCGCCTGGGACAACGCCTTCTTCGACCGCAGCACGAGTAGCATGCAAGGCATCATCAACGCGATCTTTTTTCTCTTTCATTTCAGTTTCAGTCGCCGCGCCAACTTTGATAACGGCAACGCCGCCAGCAAGTTTTGCCATACGCTCTTGTAGCTTTTCTTTATCGTAGTCAGAGGTAGATTCTTCAACTTGACGTTTGATAGACTCGACGCGATTTTCGATGTCAGCTTTTTGACCCGCACCATCAACGATAACGGTGTTTTCTTTACCGACAGTGACTTTCTTAGCGGTACCGAGCTGCTCAAGGGTCGCCGTCTCTAAGCTTAGACCAATCTCTTCAGAGATCACTGTAGCGCCAGTCAAGGTTGCGATATCTTCTAGCATAGCTTTACGACGATCACCAAAACCTGGTGCTTTTACGGCACACGTTTTTAGGCCACCACGCATGTTATTGACAACCAAGGTTGCCAAAGCTTCGTTTTCAACGTCTTCTGCGATGATAAGTAGTGGCTTGCTTTGCTGCATCACTTGCTCTAGTAGTGGCACGATCTCACGGATGTTGCCGATTTTTTTGTCAACGAGCAAGATATATGGGTTTTCAAACTCAGCTGTTAAGCTATCTTGCTTATTAGCAAAGTACGGGCTGATATAACCGCGATCAAACTGCATACCTTCGACGACTTCTAGCGTATCTTCAAAGCTTGAGCCTTCCTCAACAGTGATGACGCCTTGCTTGCCGACTTTTTCCATCGCTTGAGCGATAAGCTCACCGATTTTGGTGTCTGAGTTGGCTGAGATTGAACCGACTTGCGCGATAGCTTTTGAATCGTCAGCTGGGGTAGATAGCTCATGGATTTGCTCAACGGCGGCGCGTACGGCTTTATCGATGCCACGTTTGAGATCCATAGGGTTCATGCCAGCGGCCACTGATTTCATGCCTTCTTGCAAGATAGACTGAGCCAATACTGTGGCAGTGGTTGTACCGTCACCTGCGACATCATTAGTGCGGCTAGCGACTTCACGAACCAGTTGCGCGCCCATGTTTTCAAACTTATT
>NZ_JBQQFC010000121.1:0-6859 GCF_052258445.1 Psychrobacter sp. T6-1 | reverse complement strand
CTCATACGCTAATGCGGTTTTGCCGCTCGCAGTCGGCGCCATTAAGCAGATGACGCTATTATCATTAAGCTTAGACGATGAACTAGAAAAGGACGATGACATGGACAACCTTGTGATTAAAAATACTATTAATGCTATTGGAGCGACGTTGTAGGAGCTGCTAATAATAGCGTAAGCAGATGTGAGGTGTTGATGGCCCTGATGGCAAAAGACTTAAGTATATAATCAATATCTACGACAAATGCGTGCAGATCTGGCGCTGACATCTGCTTAGCAACTTGGTTTAGATGCTGATTGATGGTGTCTGCTGTACTGATAGAATCTGAACGGGTAAACCAGTTTGAATCAAATAGAGCATTGATATGCGTATACCAGTCTTGCTCGCTAATGAGTAGCAACTGACCTTGATGAAACAAGAGCAGCCAAGGCAATGTCTTGTCGTCGTTATCTTCAAACTGCCAATTATCCTTTGCATCATGAATGACCTCCAAACACAGTGGCAAACTCATACGTTTATCTAAATGTACTGCCAGATCGATACTCTGATTATCAACACTTAATGATGTATCACTATCGTCATTATAAATATTCGTTTTTGCTAATGGATAATCATGATCTATAACAGGATTATTATTGATAGTAGGCGATGCGCTATATTGATCTATAGGTGCTTGTACCAAATAAGCGGACTGTGAAAATGGTTTGGTATTAGCTGAGTTGTTCATTGTAGACAGATTAGCTGCTAGAGCGTTAGGTGGTGGCAATCGGCTCAATGTCGTTTGAACCACATGACCTAAATGCGCGAGTATATTGTTCAAAGGACTAATCTTAATCCGCTGCTTGGTCGGATGCACATTGAGATTTAACCACTCACAAGGCAGCTCAAAATACAGCGCATAGTGAATGCTATCGCACCCTGCACTTGATGCAATTTGCTTGAGCTGATTACTAATCAGCGAGTCTTTGATCAAACGCCCATTGACATATAGTAGCTTAAGCAGACCTACCGTCTTATCTTGATTGGGCCAAATCCAGCCACTGATTTTTGCCTCGCTGAGCCTTTTGTCATCTGCTATGTGCTCAGGTTTGGTACTCGATTGCGACACCAGATTGTTCAAATCGACTAGTATCTCTAGCGCTTGATCCTTAAGCGATATGCCTAGAGCTTGCTCCAATCTTGGCAGCGGCAGTAGATTACCAATAGTGTACTCAATACCGCTATCGATAGTACTAGCACCTAAATGTAAGCGCTTTTTTTGATCGTGATAAAGCGTCAGTGTTATATCGGCGCAGGCGATAGCCACCTCGCGGACGATAGTTTCAATATGCATAAATTCAGTAGCTAGCGACTTTATATTACTGCGCCGCGCAGGAACATTAAAGTAGAGGTCTTTGACGGTGATCGTCGTACCGCGCTGATGCACCACTGGCATAAGTTTGGGCGTATCAGCTAATACGCCTGCTACCTGCAATTGCCGACCGATACCACTGTCATCATGACTACTGCTCAATGTGAGCCGTGACACCGCAGCCGTTGCCGCCAGCGCTTCACCGCGAAACCCAAGCGTGCTGATACCATGCAAATTGGCAATATCAGCCACTTTGCTCGTCGCATGACGCGTAACTGCCATGATCATATCATCAGGATGAATGCCACTACCGTTATCGATGACCTCTATCATGCCCATACCGCCTTGAGTGATACACACCTCAATATGAGTAGCACCCGCATCGACAGCGTTCTCAAGTAACTCCTTAACCACAGCGGCTGGGCGCGTGACGACCTCACCTGCTGCTAGTTGGTTAATGAGCAGTGGTGATAGCTTTTTGATACGTGTGCTTAAGCGATTATCTGACATAGTAAAAGCTTTAGAGATCCATTTTAAACTTTGGGAACTAATTGAAAAGATTAAGAGCTAGATAGGATACAGGTTAAAGGCCAATGGCTGATAGCTCTAGCCCTTGCGCCTGCCCTGCTTTAGATAAGCGCAGCGCAGCCTTTCGGCTGTCTTGATTGGTATCACTTTGAGTCATATCTATAAACAAAACGGGCGGCGGCAAATAGCTATCAGCGCGGCTCGCCCATTCAATGATAACTAAAGCATTTGGCTCATCGAGATACTCATCAAAACCGATAAAGGAGAGCTCCTCAGGGTCTTGCAAACGATAAAGGTCGGCATGATAGACTGGGTGAATAAAGCCGTCCGCTTGCTCGATTTGATACGGCTCAACCAAAGTATAAGTGGGACTTTTAACCGCGCCATCATGGCCAAGTGCTTGCAGCCAATAGCGCGTCAATGTCGTCTTGCCCGCGCCCAAATCACCTGATAACCAGACGCTGCCCGTGAGCGGTAGCGTCGCTAATTGCTCAGCCAAACGCTGAGTGTCGTCCTCAGAATGTAAAGTCAAAGTTGCTGTATGAATATCACTCATCAATGGCTGCCTGTCTCTTTACTATCCACTTGAACTCTGGTATCCACTTGCATCAATACCGTAGGATTGATAAAGCGCTCGCCTTTTATGAGCTTGGCATAAAGCTTGGGATCATGCCATTCGCTTTGCACTTGTTCACTAAATTCAAAGTCCTCAAGTCGTAGCTCACCCATCTGCGCGTTGGCGACATCATCGGCAAAGCACTGCGCGTAACCTGTCGCCGTCTCGTGCGCAATGACGGAATAAACGCTCACATCCGCCTCGCCGTTTTGCATTTGCGTCTGCGCTAGGATTGATTGCGCCCAAAAGAATATGACCCGCGAGAACTGCTCAGCTGATGGTGACACAGGCAAACTAATCCAGCGTGCACTAAATTTTTTGCATGCCTCGATATACTCAGGATCGTCTTGATTCCAAAAACAAATGGCATGATCAAAGCTGTCAATAATATCTTTGATAGATGATTTTAATAGGCCAAAATCATAGACCATCTGGCCTTGATCAAGACGCTGAGCCTCAAGTATGAGCTCAATCTGATAACTGTGCCCATGGATGGAGTGCTTGCAGCGCTCAGAGCTACAGTTACGCACGATATGAGCATTTTCAAATTTAAAAAGTTTACGAATACGCATAGATATCAACCAAATAAGAAACGTTATCCTGTCAGCCAAGATAACGAAAAGAGGGTGCCAAATTTAGTATCTATTATAGCAAATTGCTCTGCATCCGTAAGTAAGCGCTTATTAACAAGGTCTAGGTAGCATAAAAACAAACACTGATGTCGAAGTTTTGCCACCTTTAACATAATGATTCGATAAATAAACCTTTTAACTGCTTCGTGGCGCAAACATAATGATCGCCATTCCTAATAGTGCAATCGCAGACCCTAATACATCCCATGTGGTGGGTCTGATACCGTTCACAGTCCATAACCATAAAATCGCCATAACCACATACACTCCGCCGTAAGCTGCGTAAACTCTACCTACCGCAGTCGGATGTAGAGTCAATAGCCAGACAAAGGCCGCCAAACTCAGCACACCAGGAATAAGCAGCCAAACACTCTTACCCTCTCGTAGCCAAAGATAAGGTAGGTAGCAACCCACAATTTCAGCCAATGCGGTCAGCGCAAAAAGACCAAGCGTCTTTAATTCAGTCAAACCCCATTACTCCTTAATCGTAATAAATCCCGTCAAGTACTGAACGGCGTTGCCTGAAATCAAAACTCTATCGCTTGCAACCTCACAATATACTACCCCGCCCCGCTTTGATGCTTGATAAGCAACCAATTCGTTTTTACCCAAACGATCTGCCCACAATGGCGCCAGTCCTGTATGAATTGAACCTGTCACTGGGTCTTCATCACCGCCATTGGCAGGCCAAAAATACCTAGAGATAAAATCGAAATCTTTAAACTGCTTTGACTGAGTCTGACAAGTCACGACCACATCCAAAGGCGCTAGCTGCTTTAATTTATCGTTATCACGAACCACATTTAGAACATCAGATTCAAAATGATAAACGACAAAATAAGCTTGAGCGTTTTTATAGACCTCAGCAGGCGCGATGGACAACCCTGCCAGTAAACTCTCAGGAATATCCTCACATTCAATAGGTTTGGTATTGGGAAAATTCATCTGTATTTTACCGTTGTCAGTTTGTATCACGGTCATCATACCGATAGCTTTTGCTGATAAACGAATGGTTTTTAAAATAGGATATTTATTAAACAATATAAAAGCCGACGCCAAAGTCGCGTGACCACAAAAGGCAATCTCAGTCAGCGGTGAAAACCAACGAATGTGATAAGTATCCGCTGTGCTACCCGCCACTAAAAACGCAGTCTCAGATAAATTGTTCTCAGTAGCAATGGACTGCATCTGCTCGTCCGCCAGCCAATTCTCCGTGACTATTACAGCCGCTGAGTTACCCTTGAATAGCTCATCGGTAAAAGCATCTACTACGTTAATCTCAAGTTGCATACTAGTCTCACTCCTACATTTGTTATCAAATAGCATTAAATCCAGCGCCGAACTTTGGCTCTATAACTCTGATACGCTGTGCCAAATAACCGTGTCATCGCGCGCTCCTCAGGCTCAATCTGAAAGCGCGTCATGTAGATAACAAAGACAGGCAGGATTATAAACGCCAAATAATGGGATAAATAAAATGCCCAGCCTAACAAGACTAGAGTCAATCCGACATACATAGGATTACGCGTGTATCGATAAATGCCGCTAGTCACCAAACTAGATGCCTTTTCGAGCGCTTGCGGGTTGGGCGTGGTCTGCGCTTTTTTGAATTGAGCAACTCCTAAAACGCCTAATCCTAACCCTATAGCGCCTAAACCAACTGCTATCATGGTTGAGCCTTCAATTGAGAACTGTAAATTTGGCGCAACTTTAGAGACGCCATACATAGCAGCGGCTGAGACAACAACTTGTACTACAGGTGGTACTTTAAGCTCTAAAAAGCGCATGACAAGTCTACCTCCAATGTAAAACCATAGTTATAGTTTGAGTGCTAAACGTTTTATATAAATCATGCTGTCTTAAATATATCGTTACCAAAACATAAAAGCTTCTTAGCCCTAAAGCACCAAGAAGCTTTGTATAAATCAAAACATTACGGGAATACTATACCGCCGCTACGTGCTCAGCTTTAGCATAATTGTTAATCTCGGTCGGTACGGTTCCACTACTAATGCGCTCAGATTTCATTTGATCCGCTATCTTTTCAGCGATAGCGATGGTTGGCGCATTAGTGTTGGCACTGATCAGGGTCGGCATAATAGAGGCATCAATCACGCGCAAGCTCTCTATCCCTCTGACCTTGAGATCAGTGTCGACGACGGATAGCTCATCTGCACCCATACGGCAAGTCCCTACAGGATGATAGATAGTATCAGATCTGTTTTGAATGTAGCCAAGCAGCCCATCTTTTTCCAGATAGGGCGCGGCGTAATCTTCGGTGATAAACTTGGCAAGGGGGGCCTCCTCCATAATCTCACGCGTACGTTTGGCCCCTGCCATCATGAATTCAACATCTTTTTCATGTGACAAATAGTTGGGGTCTATAAGGGGTGCGACACTAGCATCGGTTGAGGCCAATTTAACCGTACCGCGACTCTCAGGGCGTAAATAACAGCTATGGACAGAGATACCATAACCCCATTTGACCTCACGGCCGTGATTAATGACGCGCGAGATGACAAAGTGCAACTGCGTATCTGGCCAATCAGTTGGTGTCGCATCTGTTGCATTAAAGAACGCGCCCGCTTCTGCGTAGTTGGTGGTCAGTATGCCAGTACCTTTTTTTCTCCACTCCCCAATCGCTGACATCATCATAGGTACCGTTCCAAAGCCAATACCGATGACATCTTTGGTATTTACCTTGTAATCAAAGACCACATCTAAGTGATCTTGTAAGTTCTCACCGACATTTGGCGAATCATGTACCACCTCGATACCGAGCTCTTCTAGATGATCTTTTGGACCGATACCTGATAGCATGAGTATCTGCGGTGAACCAAATGCACCAGCTGATAAAATAACTTCAGATCGGGCGGTGGCGGTATAATGTTCACCATGCTTATCATAAGCCACGCCTATCGCTCGCTTATTTTCAGTCAAGATACTAGTGACGCGCGCACCCGTCATAATCGTCAGGTTTTCTCTATCTTCAAAAGGATGGATGTACGCGGCGGCCGCTGAGCAGCGCTGGCCTTGTTTTTCTCCATGAAAATGGGTGACTTGATAAAGACCTGCCCCATCTTGTTTGGTGCCATTAAAGTCGTTGTTGGCGTCTAATCCATTGGCAATACAGGCATCAACAAAAGAGGTCGATATTGGACGAGGACTCACCAGCTCTGACACGTGGAGTGGTCCACTATCGCCATGATGCTCACTACCGCCATGTACATTGTTCTCAGCTTTTTTAAAGTATGGCAGCATATCATCGTAGCCCCACCCTGCGCAGCCATCCTGCTCCCAGCGATCATAATCTTTGGCGCTACCACGCGTGTAGACCATAGCGTTGATAGCAGAAGATCCGCCCAAGCATTGTCCACGTGGCTGGTAGCCGGTGCGATTGTTCAAGTGCGTTTGCGGCACGGTATCAAAGCACCAGTTGTTAATCTTGGTCGGTTTGTCACGCATCATAACGATGACGCCAGCTGGCACGCGTACTGCCAAGTCTTTGCCGTCGCCGCCGAACTCGAGCAGACAAACAGTGATATTAGGGTCTTCTGATAAACGGCTTGCCATAACGCAGCCTGCTGAGCCGCCACCGATAATTATGTAGTCAAATTCCATGAGTTAAGCGCTCCTTGCTTATGAGTAGCAGGTGTCAAACAACACCATACTGTCGCTTAACTATAGCAGAATTTATTATCAGTAGATTATGAGTAGGAAAATTTAACAAAAAA
>NZ_JBQQFC010000120.1:0-6891 GCF_052258445.1 Psychrobacter sp. T6-1 | reverse complement strand
CTTATACAATATTTGAAACGCTCAATGCTAGAGGTATGGACTTAAGTTCAGTTGATCTTATAAAAAACACCCTGTTTAAAAATATGCAAACAGTACATCCAGATGATGATGCAAAAACTAAATGGAAATCTATATATGATATTGTTAATTCGAGATCTTCCAGATCTGGGAATTTAGACAATTATGTAAGACATTGGTGGATATCAAGATATTCCAATGCTAGCAAAGATACTTTGTACAAGAATTTTAAAAGAGAGCTAAAAAAAGGTAAGATTAAACCTGAAACATTTATTTCTGAATTATATGATGACTCAAAAATGTATAAAGTCATCTCTTTTCCTTATAAAGAAGATTTTCCTCGACAGGAAGATGCATCAGTTTATGACTCACTTCAGGCTTTTAAAATTTTCAATATTGCTCAGCAGAAGCCATTTTTTATATCTTTGTTCAGAAAAAAAGAAGACAAGGTGATAGCACATAAAGATTTTGTTGACATCATCACATTCTTGGAAGACTTTCACTTCGTTTTTAACGCGATATGTTCTCAAAGAGCATCTGGACTAGACCAAATATATGCTAGAAGTGCTAGAGGTTTGTTTAATTCTAAAAATAAAATAGAATACAAACCTATTTTAAGTGATCTGAAAGAGCAGTTAATAAAGAAGGTTCCCGAAAAAGATGTTTTCATTAGAAAGTTTTGTGAGTTGAAGTATTTGAAGAAAGACATAGCAGACAAAAAGCTGATTCAATATATTTTCAATAAGATAGAAAGCTTTAGTTTTGAAAATAAAGAATTTTCTGCAGACTTTTTTACTCTTGAACATATTGAGCCACAAGATTCAAAGCTTATTAGTAAGCAGAGTATAGGTAAAATTGGTAACTTACTACCTTTAGGAAATAAGTTGAACGCAGAAGCAGATAATATGAAGGTGAGTGATAAAATATCTATATATAAAAAATCTGATTTTATGCTTACACAAGATTTTGCTAATACCTTTTCAGGTAATTGGCATGAAAGTGATATAGAGTTTAGAACTAGAAGCTTAGCAGAGTATTACTACGATAATTTGCTAAACCGACTAACACCTAAAACCAATAGTTAATATTAAAAATATTATAGTCGATCTGCTTTAGAATATTTACAAGGCTGATATTCATATTGCTTGAGATATTATTTTTACTTGCTTGTTTTGTAAGTTTCTTAGATTTAATCAAATATAGTGCTAGGTATAGTAATTAAAGCAGATATTCTTATGTAAGAAACAATTATAGACTTGAATTTCAGCAGTTTTTTAATGTCAGTAATTAGTCTATTATCCCTAAAGGAATAAAAATCTAACGTAAGGAACACTATGAATCATCTTACCGTCGGACAACGCGCGCCTTTAAGCAATCTTGCTATTGACGATACCGCACCTATCACGCTTAAGTTCACTCGCCAAAGTCCGATAGAGATTGATATCAGCTGCTTTGCCTTAGACGAAGCGGGCAAACTGATCAATGATGATTACATGGTGTTTTATAATCAGCCAACCTCACCATGCGGGCAAATCAAGCTCACCCATTACGAGTCGCAGCCAACAGCGAATAAAGGTATCCAAGCCGATTTTGAAGTGAATTTATCCAAACTGGCTGCAAATATAGACAGCTTGTTTTTTGTGTTATCAGCCGACACGCCGCTGAATCAAATTCAATCGTTAGAGATTGGCATTTGGCAGCAGTCGCAAAAAGCGCAGGCAGAATATCAAGCAGCAGACTTTGCTCAGCAGCAAGCCAGTATGCTAATGCAGCTTTATCGTAAAAGTGGCGTTTGGCGAGTATCTAACGTCGCGCAAGGTTTTAATGGAGGACTTGCCGCCATCGTGCAGCATTTCGGTGGTGATGTAGCACAAGACGAAAATAACACTGTGGCTTCATCAGCTCCGCAATCTTCTAAAATAAATACCTTAAAAGTCCCTTTAGAAAAGGTTATGTTAGAAAGAGCGCCAAAGCTAGTTAACCTTGCCAAAAAAGCCACCATCTCGCTAGAAAAGCGCCAATTACAGCAGTTGACCGCTAAGGTTGCCTTGGTATTAGACGCCACAGGCTCAATGAATCGCCAATATAAAGAAGGTCGCGTACAAGAGGTGGTCAATCGTCTGTTGCCATTAGCCGTCAGCTTTGATGACGACCAAGCACTAGACTGTTGGGCATTCGGTGAGCATTGTTCTTATTTAGGTGAGGTTGGGCTGAACAACTACGCTGATTTTATTGACACCGTACAAGGTGGCTGGCGTAAATGGGCACTTGGCCCACGCATCAACAATGAAGCAGAAGTCATGAAAGCCGTGACAGAGTTTTATCAAAAAGACGGCTTAGATGTGCCTGTCTACGTGCTATTTATCAGTGATGGCGGGGTGAATGATAATCGCGGTATCACGAGAGTCATGACTGAAGCGGCGAAGCTTCCTATATTCTGGCAATTCGTTGGTTTGGGTGGTCGCAGTTACGGCGTATTAAAAGACTTAGATGATATGACTGGACGACTGCTTGATAATTGCAGCTTTTTTGAATTAGACGATTTGGATGATGTTAGCGAAGAAGCTTTATATGAAAATATGCTAGAAGAGTTTCCAAGCTGGCTTAAAGAAGCACGTGAGATAGGGTTGATACAGAAATGAAAATAACTTCTTATCTTGATTAGTACAAAAAACCGTTACCGCATCTCGTCGTAGCGATTTTTTATATCAAAATTTTGATGTGAGATTAGCCAATCCAACACAACCCCATCATCTATTGCAGCACTTTTTTACAAAGGCATCTCTACAAACTGCTAAGATATAAGGGTGTCTCCACGGTATCGATTGGCGCTGTATCGATTGCGCTATAAGCGATATAATAACAACTACAAAATTTGATACCTAGATATAGTCAAGTCCTTCTCTCATTTGTATTGGAGTAATCGCTATCATAAATATATATGTTGTCTTTTGGATTGCCCTAACCTTTTTCGCCTTTTTGATTACTGTGAGTAACATCAACAGTTACAAGTCAATTCTTGCCAGAGACTCGCGCCCAAGAAAACCTGCCAAGGGTGATATTTTTGAGATTGAGACGAGTTTTTATAAAAAGGATGCGACGTTTCATGATGTGCTGTTTTTTCATGCGTCAGCGTCGGGCGTAGCGATAGTGTTATTGGTACTGATCATCAAGGGCGAAACCTTGTTTCCGGGTACCGTGACCTTTTTTGGCCCGCTATCTTCTTTGGCTATCTTTACCATTAGTATCGTACTACTTATCTTAGCGTTTTACTTTTTTACCATTTCTATTCTAAAGCTCGGTTATACGCTGGCTCGACTGCGCGGTGCTGACGGCAAAGAGATCAAATCGCTATACGCTATTGGTGGCGTTTTTGCTTACTTTTTAGTCTTTGCGATATTGGCGCTTATCTTGGTATAAAGGTTGTGGCACTTAAAGTTGTCCAATAAAAAACCGCTCGCAATATGAATTGTGAGCGGTTTTTTGTTGCTAAGGCTATAGGCTTATTCAGGGTATAGCGGGTCGAGCATTTTTTTGGTTGCGATAGTACCCGTTACTGGCGCTTTGAATACTTCAGAGTCAATCTTACCAAATTTATTCCACTCAATTTGATTGGTTTCTAAATTGACCAGATGAATCGAGTAATCTTTGCCAGGCGCTCTATTGATCATCGCACCTGCTAGTGGCGATGTAGAGGCCGCAGCAAGTTTTAGACCAAATGACTGTTTGTTAGCCGCGGCTAAAACGACGAATACTTTGTTTGTACCTTCAGTTTTGCGGATAGCATTTAAGCTGGCGGCGTCTAGATTAAGCGGTGTATATGAACCTGTTTTCATATTGCTTGCGCCGGCTTTACTAGCATTAACTAGCGCCATATATAGGTTTAAATACGCTTGATTGGTGACACCATCAAAGGTATTACTGGAGCTGAGTACAGGGTAACTAGTATTCAATACATCTTTGGCATCTTCACTAGCCAAAATGTCCATTTGTGCCAACTCTTTCTGTGTCAAAGCGCCACAAATAAAAGGGGAGGAGATATTTTTTACAGTCACTCCTTTGTCAGTGAGTCTCTCCTTTAGCGTATTGGCAATAGCAACAGAGAGGGCGTCAGAGTTTTGATACATAATATCGTCTTTACCGACCTCAACTCGCAGTACACAACCGTCACTGATAATACCAACTGACTGAGACTTTAGGTTTTGCTGGGTTTTGTCATAAGCTGAGCGTGCTTCTGGATTTGTCGTCGTTGCACAGCCACTAAATACCGTGATAGCGGCAAGGGCTAAGGGTAGGGTAAGCGCTTTGGCTGAGGGGAGAGTGAACCGTGTGACCATGAATATCCTTGTAAACAGCATAAAAGTTAGAGGCGAAAGGAAGCAAAGCGAAGATCAATAATAAGGAGCAGGTTACGCAGCACAATAGTCTAGTAACTGGCGAATTATGCATGAGTTTTTAGGATTCTCCTACTATTATTTACGCAAAAAACTATTTATTTTTGGGCGCCTATTACTTCCTCTAAGATGATGTTAATGCTCGGGATATAACATAAAGCTATAAAAATAATCTTGTGCTCTGGTAGGCTTTATTGCATGCTGATTAGCTTCTATAGATCGCTGTAATTTTTTATCTAGTGGCTTACTCTCTATCACCCAACGACGTCATCTTATGAGCGAAAAAAAAGCCTTTTATCATCGCCCGCGTACCAATCAGTCTGCGAGTCCTGCTATGCGTTGGACTTTTTTGACGCTGGGCTGGGTGTTTTTTGTGTTGGGGATTATTGGTATAGTACTGCCGGTCATGCCGACTGCGCCTTTTATACTACTTGCCGCAGGGTGCTGGGCGCGTAGTTCACGGCGCTTTCATTTTTGGCTGATCAATCACAAATACTTTGGTAAGTTTGTGCGCGATTGGGAGCGTAATCATGCCGTACCGCGTTACACTAAGTGGCTTGGGACTATCATGATGGCGCTATCGACGACGATGCTGTTTTTTAACCTGCCAGAGGATATGGTTTGGGTAGCTTGGGTCGTTGCGGCGATGTGTACGGGCGTTGCTATCTATTTATTTCGCTTGCCAAATGCTCAATAAGGGGGTCATCGTCCAACAAATCAAGCACTCAGTCCCAGTTACACAAAATACGAGATAAGGCTTGCGCTAGTATCTAGAGGGTCTTATAATACGCCCAAGCTTAAAAGCAGTTCTGCACCAAATCATTACCTCGTAGTATTAGTTATAATCCTTCGTTTTAATATTTATCGTACAGTAGCTATTTGCAAGCGTTACCGGTCATTTAGACCATTAATAAATTAAAAAGTAGGTTATTACTATGTCAGATACTCAAAAAGGTACAGTTAAGTGGTTCAACGAAGCTAAAGGCTTTGGTTTTATCGCTCCAGAAAACGGCGCAGACGTTTTTGCTCATTACAGCGAAATCACTGGTTCTGGTTTCAAAACTTTAGCTGAAGGTCAAGAAGTTGAGTTCACTGTAACTCAAGGTCAAAAAGGCCCACAAGCTCATAACATCGTTGCTATCTAATTTATCTTTTTATAGATAAATCATAGAGAACACTATGTTTAAAAAGCGAACCTTCGGGTTCGTTTTTTTTGGTCTAACATTTAAGGTTTAAGAGGTTCCGGTTGTCTTTGTAGAGTGTAGTTAGCGACGTAACCTGCCAATTAGTATAAATAAAGACGCCCTCTACCTTATAGCTAACAATAGAGTAGAGGATTTACTCTGTAAGTATCAAAGAAAGCTAACCCCAATATTGATCAGCCCGCCGCCTAATATCAGCCAAGCAAACATTATCGCGCCTAGTAGCAACGGCTGGATACCTGCTTGTTTGATAGCGCCTAGATGCGTCGTCAGTCCTAGCGCAAACATCGCCATCGTCAGTAGCAGATCATCTACTCGCACTATCGTCCGCTCAAAGCTATCGGGCATAGGCACCCAAGTGTGCAAAATTACGATAAGAATAAAAACAAAGGCAAACCAAGGCACTTTGACTTGCCGTGTACGCTGTATCAGCGTGAGCTTATCGCCGCTTGCTTGATTGCCTTTGGTCAAAGCGAAAGAGAGTATCAGTAAAAAAGGCGCGAGCATCATGACTCGTATCATCTTAGTCACGACTGCCGTGTCTCCGACATCGCTATTGATAGCATTGCCCGCGACGACGACTTGCGCGACCTCGTGAACAGTTGAACCCGTATAAATACCGTATTGCTGCGCATTAAGCCACGGGGCAAGCCAGCCTAAATGATACAAAAACGGATAGAGCAGCATAGCAACTGTGCCAAAGACGACTACGGTTGCGACAGCGATAGTAACTTTGTGCGCGTCAGCTTTAATCACAGGCTGGGCTGCAATAACAGCGGCCGCCCCGCAAATGCTCGTCCCTGAGCCAATCAGCATTGTCGTTTGCTTATCGACTTTAAGCCATCTTGTACCGAGCCAATAGGTTAATAGAAATGTTGAAGTAAGTACTACAGCATCGCTGATGATGGCAGGCATGCCGACAGAGGCTACTTGCGTGAGGGTGAGCTTGAAGCCATAGAGCATAATCGCTAGACGCAAAATCTCACCTTTTGAGAAGTTTACGCCCGCGCTCAAGCTATCGGCAACACGCGGATAGATGGTATTGCCGAGTACGATACCGATTAAGATCGCGAGGGTGAGGGGCGAGAGGCCAACTATAGCGCCCTCTGACCAGATGGTGATACGACTATCAAGCCATAAACTAAATAGGCTACCAAGCAACACGACAACCAGTCCTAACCCTTGAGGTTTGCTGGGGACATAACTGCCAAGGGTCTGACTCATCGCCTTCATAATTTGCCTTACTTAGTATTTACTTGATCTAGTATTTACTTAAC
>NZ_JBQQFC010000119.1:0-6902 GCF_052258445.1 Psychrobacter sp. T6-1 | reverse complement strand
TCATATTCGTAGTGGGGCGCTGGATTGCCAAAAAGCTAGTTACTTTTGTCAATCGTATGATGGTGCGTAGCCATTTAGAAACTACCGCTGCCAACTTTTTAAGTCGTTTGCTTTACGGTATTTTACTGGTTATTGTTATTTTGGCTGCGCTTAATGAAGTGGGCGTCCATACCACCTCTGTAGTCGCTATTTTGGGCGGTGCGGCAGTCGCTATTGGTCTATCACTCAAAGATCAGCTGTCAAACTTCGCTGCGGGGATTATGATTGTTACTTTTCGGCCTTTTGTTAAGGGTGATTATGTACAGATCAGTAGCTACACAGGTACAGTCGCTGAGATTACCTTGGTCAATACCCACCTGACTACGATTAATAACCACGACGTCATCATCCCTAATGGCGATATCACCACCTCTGCAGTCGTCAACTACACCGCGCTGCCCAATCGCCGCGTCGATATCACTATCGGTGTAGGTTATGATGCGGATATCAAAAGGGCCAAGGATTTGATACTTAAATTGGCTAAAGAAAACCCCGTCGCTTTTGATGACCCTGAGCCTATCGTACGAGTGACCAATCTGGGTGACAACTCAGTCGATTTGACCCTAAATGTATGGACAACCAACGCGGACTGGTGGTCGATGCAGTGCGATCTACTCGAGCAGTTCAAAGCCGTGTTCGACAGTGAAAAAATCGACATTCCGTTCCCGCAGCGTAGCGTGCATATTAAAGGTCTAGATCAAATGATAACCAATATGGATCAATCTCAAAAGATTCCGATGAATAAAGATTAAAGCTTTTGATCATTGTTTCAAATACGGGTTAGGGATACCTAACCCTGCCAATATCTCAATCTCGAACTGCTCCATCTCGTCTTGCTCTGCTTGACCGATTTCATGATCAAAGCCTAGTAAATGCAAGATGCCATGTACTAGCAAGTGGCTGATGTGCTGCTCTAGGCTTTTATTTTGCTCGGCGGCTTCGCGCACGATAACCTCATGACAAATAATCAGCTCGCCTAAAGGTAGCGTCGGCATTAGATGGATAATGCTGGTAGGCAAGTCACTGGGATACGACAAAATATTGGTCGCATAATCTTTGTCTCGCGCCTCCAGATTTAGCGCGCGTCCTTCGAGCTCATCTGTGATATAGATCTCTACTGATTTAATTTTATCTTGCCATACTGTCTTATCAATAGCTGCAAAATAGGGCAGCACGAGTCCATTTGCAATGCGCTCATCTATATACTCAAGCGTTGCTAGCATAACGGCTATTAAATTTTTGTGATTATAAAAGCTCTCTATAGTAGCGCTATTTATACTCTCGGCTGCGCTAATGTCTAAATCGGTACTGTCTAAATCAACACTGTGTGAATCAGCGCTACTGATGTCATCTCTATCGTTTTTGTCCATTACATTAGCCTTCTTATACAAAAGTTATGCAAAAAAACCGAACACTAAGTCCGGTTTTGAAATGATAATTATACTTATAGTGCCCATGCCTTAAGTGACCATGTCCTAAGTACTTATAACTTAGCTGCTGCATCCGTTATAGCCTGACGGCGCTCTTGCTCTTTGATGCGCTCAAACTTACGCTTTTCTTGTAGCTCAAACTGTTCATCATCGAATACGTCATACGCTTCGACAATCTTTTGCACGAGTTGATGGCGTACTACGTCTTTTGAGTCAAACTTGGTGATATGAATCTCTTCGATACCGCTTAAGATATCCATCGCTTGTGCAAGACCTGATTTGCTACCACGAGGCAAATCAACTTGGGTAATATCGCCCGTGATGACCGCACGTGAGCCAAAACCTAAACGTGTCAAGAACATCTTCATCTGCTCAGGCGTGGTGTTTTGCGCCTCATCTAAGATTACAAATGAGTTATTCAAAGTACGACCGCGCATATAGGCAAGCGGCGCGACTTCAATGACTTGCCGCTCAATCATCTTGCCAACCTTTTCAAAGCCAAGCATCTCATATAACGCATCATAAAGCGGACGCAGATAAGGATCGATCTTTTGCGTTAGATCGCCAGGCAAGAATCCAAGCTTTTCGCCCGCCTCTACCGCAGGACGCACAAGCAAGATACGCTCAATCTCGTTACGCTCAATCATATCGACCGCACAGGCGACTGCAAGGTAGGTCTTACCCGTACCCGCAGGCCCAATGCCAAATGAGACATCAGAGGATAAAATGTTTTTGACATAACGCTGCTGATTGCCGCCGCGCGGAATGATTCGACCTTTACGCGTGCGCAGACTGATTGGCGTGAACTCATCAGCGCTATCGTCTTCATCCATAGCATCATCATCGGCTCTGGCGGCTTGCTTCTCGTCTTCCATGTCTTGATCACGTGAAATGCTGGCTTGAATAATAAGATGCAGCTCTTGTGCAGTGATGTCTTTTGAGTTCTGTGCTTCGTCTACCATTTTGTAGATGATACGTTCGCCGCGCTCAACATTGGTGATATCGCCGCTAAGACAAAAATCGCCTTGGCGCTGGCTGATCTTGATATCGAGGCGCTCTTGAATATATTTCATGTGATTATTATATTCACCGAGCACAGTTTTGAGCTGAGCTGGGGTAAGCGATTCAAACTTGATACGGCGGCTCATAGAATCAGTCAAATGATTATCCTTGTATGGTTGACCCTTATTTTTAGGGTTAAATAGCTGACAAAATAGTTAAAATCTCTACTCTCATTATGGTTCATAGAATATAAATTTCAAGCCGCGCCGCACGCGATAACCGTCTGTTTTGTATGGCGATTGCAACTACTATTGTCAGCAATGGCTTTCTGGTTCAACAACTGGCATTTGCTAATGCATCTACGGTATAGATATCGTCAAAGACGCCAAGCAAGCAGAATGTAAAAGGGGCAACTTGTGGTAATCTATCCTCTAAACTAATTTATGCTCTAAACTAATCTATGCTCTAAATATTAGCGATTCGATATAGACACTTATAAAACGTGTCTTTTATTACTAAAATAAATTTTTAAATGAAATTCATACCAAAAACAGACTTACCCAGTCAAAATAGGATAGCCAACTATGCACGATATAGAAGAGATAACAGAGCCAAGTTCCAGTGATCATTCTAAAAGTAAAGACAGCTTAACCTCTCAGCAAGTGCTGATAGCAGGCGGCGGACATGTGGGTTTATCTTTTGCTCTATTGCTTGCGCATCATGGTATCACCAGCACGTTACTGGAAAAAAACAGCTATCCTGATATTAGCCCTGATGATGACGAGCTGCGCAGTCACTACTTAGACAGTCGCAACACCGCTCTTTCGCGGCGCAGCGTACAGATTTATCAAGAGATCGGGTTGTGGGACGAGCTGCAAAGCCATGCTTGCCGTATCGATGCAGTACAGATTAGCGAGCAGGGCAGCTTTGGGCGCGCGCAGCTTAATAAAGAAGAAGAGCGTGTTGAATCCTTTGGACAAGTGATGGAAAACGCTTGGCTTGGGCGTAAGCTTTTACTAGCAGCCAAAGCGTCGCCGCTGATTACGCTTATCGATAACGCTGATGTCACAAACGTCGAGCAATTCTCTAATAGCGTCAGCGTCACCTTTAACTATTATGACGGCGATGAGGACGCGCAGCAGTTGCAAGGTAGCGTACTGGTGGCTTGTGATGGACGCGATTCGACAGTACGTCAGCTGTTAGATATCGGCACTAAGACTTATGATTATGGCCAAACGGCTATCGTTGGTGTCGTCGAAACTGATAAGCCTCACGAACATATCGCCATTGAGCGCTTTAGTCCAGCAGGACCGCTTGCCGTATTGCCACTGACTGATCCAGAGGGCGATGGCAATGAGGAATACCAAGCAGGTTATAGACGTTCGGTGGTCTGGGTCTGTCCGAATGGGGAGGAGACGCAATATCTGGACGACGACGCGCACTTCTTGGCGACGATGCAACAGGCCTTTGGTACGCGCGCAGGCACCTTTATCAAAGCCGGTCGCCGCGGCGCGTATCCGCTAACGCGCGTACTCGCTGACAAACAAGTTGCGGGTCGCTGCGTTGTCATGGGTAATGCCGCTCATACTTTGCATCCTGTCGCAGGACAGGGCTTTAACCTTTGTATGCGAGACGCGCATGTGCTGGCGCAAATGATGAGCGCGCAAGTATTAAAGGGTGCTGATATTGGCGACGCGCAATTATTAAAGCGCTATGAAAAAGCACGTCAAACGGATCAAAAGCGGGTGATTCGTTTTTGTGATGCCGTTGTGCACGGCTTTACCCATCCTAATCCAGCGATTAAGCTTGCGCGTAATGTCGCTTTACTGGCCTTTGATAAGCTACCAAACATCAAGCCTTTAGTAGCCACTTATGCGATGGGGCTAAAGTCTTAATCACTACTTTTAAAGCTCGATAACCGTCTATCACATATCTTACAGCTTATATTCTGGATAATAATTATGAAACACAATCATACGCTTATCATCGGCGGCGGCGTTGTTGGAGTGACGCTAGCGCTAAAGCTTGCGCAAGCTAAGTTGCCAGTTACTTTGGTTGACGCCAGCCCTATCCGTAGCGAGGCTGAATGGCAAACGGTGCTCGAGCGCCGTGATGCCCGCGTCTATGCCCTAAGTCTAGCAAGTATCAAGCTGCTAGAGGAGGTTGGAGTTTGGCAAAAGATAGCCAAGTCTGCGCGCAAAGCCGACTACTCACAAATGCAGGTGTGGCAATTAAACGGTCGCGGTGAGCTATTATTCGGTGATGATAGTGATACAGAGAATGAAAAGGGAATGCTCGGTAGTATGGTGGAGCCCTTAGTCATTGAACACGCGCTATGGCAGCGTCTGTTGGAGGAGGATATAAGCGATTATCTAACGGTCATCAAAGGACAAAAGGTGACGCAAATGGATTGGCTGGGTGCAGAATTGGGCTACCGCGTCACTCTAGATGACGATACCGTTATCGACGCTCAACTGGTGGTCGGTGCTGATGGTCGCAGCTCGTTCGTGCGCAAGCAGGCTGCTATTGGACTCGATACCCTCGACTATCATCAAACCGCGATTTGCTGCGCCATTCAAACGGCCAAACCGCATAATGCCACCGCCCGTCAAGCCATGCTTCCCACTGGAACGCTAGCATTATTGCCATTGGCAGATATTACAGAAGAAGACAAAGCACGCCCGCAGCATTGGCAATCAATTGTCTGGACGTTGCCACGCAATCAAGCGCTGGCACTACTAGAGGAGGACGCGCGTACTATCGCTGATAAGCTAGCCTCTGCCAGTAACTACGAGCTTGGGGCAATAGAAAAAATAGAATCCATTGCCAGTTGGCCGTTAGGGGCTCAGCAAGCTAAAAGCTATGCCTCAGACAATCTGGTCTTGATTGGGGACGCCGCGCACGGTGTACATCCACTCGCTGGACAAGGGCTAAACCTAGGTATGTTAGACGTGCAAGCGCTGTATGATCAGCTCATTCATGACTTTGCCCGTAGTGGTGGCACGCTTTGGGGTAGCATTCAAACCCTACGCCGTTATGAGCGCCTACGTCGTCCGCACAATAGCCTGATGATGCATAGCTTTTCGGCGCTAAACTGGCTGTTCGCAGGATCAGTCGCGCAGCTGCGCCCCATCCAACAAATCCGCAATGAAGGCATGTACCGCGTTGGTAAAATTAAGCCATTGATGCGTCTGTTTGCGAAGCAGGCGAGTGGGGTTTAGGTAACTAATATTAAATAATAAGAACATTTTGATGAAACATATTTTAATCGATTACGAAAATATACAGCCAAAAAGCTTTAATGATATAGAGACAAATGAGTGTCACGTGTGGTTATTTTTAGGTGTAAATCAGCAAAAAAGTCTACCACTTGATTTAGTTGAAACCCTGCTTAGATTTGACAATAGAAATGTGCATATTATTAGGATGCAACATGCAGGTAAAAATGCGCTGGATTTTTACTTATCTTTTTATCTTGGCAAAATATCGGAAATTGATTCTCAAGCGGATGTTTGTATCTTAGCAAGAGATAGCGGTTATGATGTTTTGGTTGATCATCTTAATAGTGTCTATGATGGTATGAACATTATGCGATCAACAAACGCTAATCAGCTAAGTCTCACTTATGATTTCGATGAAAATATAGAGTCGGATATAGAGGAGATCCAGATTGTTAGTCAAAATATTTTGTGCGATAGCGGCAGTAACGTAGTGGTGGAAAATGAAAATGCTTTAGTTCAATCTCTCGAAGAAAGAATACCTAAAGTAGTTATCCATGATTGTTATGTTCTAGTGTTTGATTCGATGTTAAATCGCGAGGTGTTTTTACCAAGCTATAAGTCAAACCTATTATCTGCGATAAAAAAATATGCTTTAGCGAAAGCATTAGTTAAATTTGATGATGCTGAACAAGATTATATCGTTGAAAAAGTTTTTGATAAATTTATTAAATCAGGACTTATAAAGCTCAATGGGAAAAGTGAAAAACTAAGTTATAAAGTAGATAGCCAAGGAATATTAGACTTGGTGACTGAACAGGTTCTACTTAGCAGAGCTAAGACAATCGCTGGATTAAAAAATGTAGTCAAGCAAAAACTTACCAGCTATCGCCAAGAAAATGATGAACAGCAAGTAAACTTAGTCATAACATGGCTAAAAAATCAGGAATTTATAAAGCAAAATAATGAGACTATCTGCTATCCAACTTTAGAGGATAAAAAAACACCTTCAAACAAAGTGTCAAACGATGATAGTGACATCAGTAAGCCCTCCGCTACAGTATATCAACGTGCAATAACGGCAATAAAAAGTAGACCTTTGAAATCTCGACCGTCAAAAAAATCAAGTCTAATCAACTACCTTAAAAGCCATTTGCGCAATGAAGACCCTAGAGTAGTTGATAATCTCATTAAACAGATGATTAGTAATAAG
>NZ_JBQQFC010000118.1:0-7150 GCF_052258445.1 Psychrobacter sp. T6-1 | reverse complement strand
TTGGGTCATGCCAGCGATGACGCGGCGCAATGGGACAAGCTTGCAATGAGTTTGATGGACTTACATCAGCGTCTAATCAGTCTACCTAAGCACGCCATTATCGTCTGTGAAGCTGAGCAAACTGAGCGTTTAAGTCAGCTTATCGTCGATAGTTGGAAGGACAGTGCGGCATCAAGTGTGAAGCCTGCGTTAACGGATGCTGATATTCCAAGTGAATTTAGCGCTTTGACTCTAGATGCTACACTTAATGGCGAGGTGGACGCGGCGCATAGGCTTGAGCATAATCCTATCGTAGAGGATATTGCTTGGCTTGTCGCCACCAATGTCTATCATAACGCTAGCGCCTACACTGTCCCTGCCGCCGACCATCCAGATACTGCAGCTTTAATGGTATTAGCGCCTTATCTACGTAATGGCTATTTGCATAGCGCTATTCGTGAGCGCGGCGGCGCTTATGGCGGCGGGGCGGGTTATGATGCCAATGCCTGCGCCTTTAAATTCTTTAGTTACCGTGATCCGCATTGTGAGCAGACTTTCGCGCACTTTGATGCCAGTATCGAGTGGCTGATTAATGAGCCGCAAACGGATGAGCAGTTAGAGGAGGCGATACTAGGGATTA
This sequence comes from Psychrobacter sp. T6-1, assembly GCF_052258445.1. NCBI lineage: Bacteria > Pseudomonadati > Pseudomonadota > Gammaproteobacteria > Moraxellales > Moraxellaceae > Psychrobacter > Psychrobacter sp. T6-1. The sequence continues at coordinate 6,531 of NZ_JBQQFC010000118.1, read as the reverse complement.
TCTCTGGTATGGATAAGCCAGGCTCACCTGCAGGCGAGGCGATCAAAGCCTGCTTCACTAATCTACATCACCGCGGTCCTGAGTGGCAACGCAAAATGCGCGCGGCGATACTAGCGGTCACGACTCAAGACTTACAGCGCGTCGCTGGGCAGTATCTACAAGGCCAACAGCACGTGCGCTCAGTGCTTGCACCCTTTGATAAAGAAGAAGATATAAAGGCGCTAGGCTTTAAAGTATGTAAAATTAAGAGCTAAAAGGTGGGTTTAGTCATAGACACAAGAAAACCGCCGTCTTTATTAGGATGGCGGTTTTTTAATTAGATAGAGTCGCTTATTGTGTGCTCACCATAAACATTTTTAGTAACGCTTGATGCTCTTGTCTTTACCGACATAATCTTGATGAATAGGGAACTGCTTAACCTCATCAAACTGTTTGCGATCAGCAAAATAGCTGGTCAAAGTCCGGCGTACCGCTTCAAAGGCGATCTCATCCCAAGGAATATCTTCTTCTTTGAATAAAGCCGTATCGAGACTCTCAGAGCCAATGCCATAAGCGCCGTCTTTTAGATCACATAAGTAAATGACATATATTTGACCAATATCAGGGATATCATATAGACAATATAACTGCGGGTTAATGACGACGGCATCTGCCTCCTCAAAGCTCTCGCGAGCAGCGCCTTCCGCCATCGTCTCGCCATTTTCCATAAAGCCTGCAGGTATCGTCCACAGCCCATATTGCGGCTCAATCGCTCGGCGACACAGCAATACTCTATCCTCATGGATAACTAAAGAGCCGCAAATCACTTTTGGGTTCTCGTAGTGGATGTAGTGACAGTTGGGGCAAACCAAGCGCGGCATATTGTCAGTGGCAGGTATCTTGCGCTCAGCTTCATGGCCACAATTGAGACAAAATTGCATAGTTACAGCCTTTTTTGGTAAATTTTAGAGGTTGCGCTTTTATTAATCTAAGATAGCACAAATTGGCAGCAAACTGAGCGCTGCTAACAGGAATACACCATTTGTCATCTGCACTTAAACGGCGGTTGTAACACAAAAACTAAATTACCTTAAACCCAATATGGGGCAGAGCTACTAGTATAATTTAAGGCCTCTTAAGTGCAAAGCGCCAAGTCAGCAAGGAGAATTCATACCAGTAGCATGTATGTATCAGTATATTGATCTATTATATCGCTTGAGCCTTGATATTATACGCAGCAAGCTTTTAAAAAAAGAGTAAGCAATGCGTAGTCACACAAAGCACATGCAGCAAGTGTCAAAGTCAGCTAGTCTGTACTGATGTGGTCTTTTAAATGCAGTTTTGAAGTTGTGAACCCTTACCAATATCTTGGATAGTGGCGGCCTCTACCAATATTATTATAAATTAGGGCGACTATCACTAAAGCGATTGCTCCTATCAACGTTGGCGTAATCAAAAAGTGCCATTTGACCCCGCCAAGCATCACGATTAACGGGTTTGAGCCTGCTGGTGGGTGCGGTACTCGAAACAATAGCATAAGTGCAATAGCCGTACCGACAGCGAGAGCCAGGCTCCACCATTCAATACCAAATAAGGTCATAAAGGTTAAGCCAGTCAAGGTCGTAATAAAATGACCGCCGACGATATTTCTAGGCTGAGCAAAAGGGCTCTCTGGGTAAGCAAAGATAAGCAAGCAGCTGGCACCAAAAGATCCCAAAATCATAGCCACGTTTTGCCAGTCGCCTATTAGTGCAAGTGCTGCTGTAGCAAGCGTACCTCCAAGCCAAGCGAGTACGATAATAAATAGTGGCAATCTTTGAGGGCAGTCATCGAGCTTGCCTTGCATCTTGCTCAATGAAAAAATCTTATTCACAGGGGTATCCTAAATCGTATAACAACAAATATCAAAGCGCGGCTATTCTACTACGCGCAGATATTTTATACATCAAGAGTAGAGCCTTTTGATTCTCGTTGATAATAACGTTATGACATTTAGTACTCATTTTAAACTTATAGGGCAATAATAATGACCATACCGCAGCAGCTTATCCTCCCTGATGACTTGTCAGTGGCGCTGCCCGACTATATCCATCAGCCTGTGCTCAGGCAATTGGCCGAACGTATGCAATACGATATGCTTGGTCACATGACGCAAGCTTTGCGCCATGATACCGATCACGCTTCTCAAAGCGCGCGTATTTTAGAGCGTCTGTATCAGACGCCTATTGCAGATGCATCAATATTGGTCGCCATCACTAACGAGGCGCGTCCTAGACTACTCTTAACCCGCCGCGCCGCGCACATGAATAGCCACGCAGGTGAGGTGTCTTGCGCTGGCGGTAAGCATGAGCATTATGACGGCAACAATGTAATAACCGCGCTGCGTGAGGCTTGCGAGGAGACCGCGCTACCACCGAATAAGGTGCAACTGCTAGGTCAATTGCCCATCCAAACCTCAAAGAGTGGCATGAGCGTACGCCCAATTGTGGCTTTGATTGAGCCAAATTTAGAGTTAGTGCCTGAGATTGGGGAGATTTCACGGATATTTTGGGCAGACTTTGAGCGCTTAATAACTCAGCCGACTATCGAGTATGCCATCGAGTATACGATGATGGAGCAGACCGCGACTATCGTAACGCCCAGCTGGCAGATTGAAGGTGAGACTGTTTGGGGGCTTACTGGTAAAGTATTGGCAAGCTTACTTGAGACCGGCTTTGATAGGCAACTGGAATGGTACTACCGCATGCAAGAGTCTGGCCTAGATATTGGTCGTTAAATGCGACCCACCCTTATGCAGCTATTTATAATAGTTGTCATTCTTTTTGAGCCACCAGTTCATATTATCCTGACGCTTAGCGCGAAACGCTTCAAGCTTACGCGCGGCGGTAGCATTGTGCTGGCGCGCGGTATCTAAGGCAAACAAAATCGGCACAGAGGATAGCACGCCAAAGCGAATTTTTGATTTGGGCAGATCTAAACCATCGCCAATATCGTCACCAACGAGGGTACGCGTGACACTGGCATTGACCATCTCGACAAAGCGTCCGCGGCGATTGTCCTCGCCCATCAGCTGACGCGGCAAATCATGCAGCGCCTTAGCCAAAGGCTGTCCCATTTTAAAATCAAGCTGCTGAATAGACAGATAAGTATAGAGCCACTCCCAGCAGGCCGCCTCATCTTTTGGCAAGCGCTCCAAATCCACCCCCATCCAATAACTGGCAAGATTCCATAAGTGCAAAATGCCCTCGGCCTCCTCGTTACTCATGCGTGCACCAAGCAATCTAAGACCGCGCATAATCAGCAGTGAAAACTGTAAATGAGTGGCAATCATATCAGTCTGATTGATCGGAATGCCCCAATAATCGCTATTCCAACTCCCATCTGCATTATGGTGCTGAGCCTTGTGTGCGATCACATCATCTGATAGTTTAAGCTTGCCTTTAAGCAGGCTCTGACGTACCAAGGTATGTACTTGACGCACTTTGATGGACTGGCGCCAGCCCTCCGAGCCAACAGCTAACACATGATCTATATTACGCGTGTCATCTGACAACTGCGGATGCTCAGATACAGCGAGGATATAAGCATACGTGCGCATCAGACGCGGCAGCGCATCATGCATCAGCGCGCCAGTTTGCAATAGCGGTAGTGATAGCGCTGGGATACTATAGCCTGCCATGAGTGCCACGTTGCGCAGTAGCCAGATCAGCATCAAAGGATAGCGCCGATAAGCAATAGCCCCAATCTCAGCAAGTTTAGGATCAAACCAAGAGGGCTGCGCGCTGAACTGCTCAGTTAGTGCGACAAAAGAGGGGTGGTTGGCTGTACGGGTATTGGGTGTAGAGTCGCCCAAAATGGATTGCTCTAATGGCTTGGCAAACCGTATACCGTCACCTGCCAAGCTATCGGCAATAGGGTCGCCAATATCGTAGCCTGCGACGATCTCATCGAGCAGGCGCTGCGAGATGACAAAGTCTTTGGGCAATAAATAGCGCTTGATACGGCGCAGCACTTGTAAATCGCTATGGTCATCGATAGACGTTGTGCGTCCATGACGCCGATAATTGGTGCTAGTCGTCTTGGTGCTAGTGGTCTTGGACATTATAGTAGAGTCGTAGGAGTCATTGGGGTCTTTTGCAGTCATAATAGTAATGTACCATTATGCGTGACTTTAATAGTAAGCGTGTGTCATAAATTGGTAGCGCATTACCAGTTCAGCGTTGGTTTTTGGACTGGTAATACGCCTGTTGTTTAGCGAAAAATCAATGGCGAGTCAAATCAACAGAAGTGTTGCTGACCTCTTCTTTTAGCGTGTACTTGAGCATCAGATACCCTGCAACCCCCGAGACGATTGAACCCATAATGATACCTAAGCGCTCATCGAACATAGGCGTACCGCCGCCAAAAGCCAAACCACCGATAAACAAACTCATCGTAAAGCCTACGCCGCAAAGCAAGGCTGCGCCGTAGATTTGCTTAAAGTTCATCGCCTTTGGCATGGTTGAGAGACCCAGTTTGAATATCAGCCAACACATAAACATAATACCGATCTGCTTACCTAAGAATAGACCTGCTGCGATCCCTAATGGGACGGAGTGAAAAAGCTCCTCAACGCCAGCACCTTTGAGTGAGATACCGGAGTTGGCAAAAGCAAACAGCGGTAAAATAGCAAAGGCAACGGTGTTGTGTAGATCATGCTCAAGCTCCTCTAAGGGCGAGTGCTCAGGATCAGTGCGATCAAACATCGGGATAAACAAAGCCAAAACAACCCCTGCCAAAGTCGCATGGACGCCAGATTTGAGCACAGCAATCCACATAATAATGCCAAAGAAAATATAAGGCGTAATATTGGTCACGTTGCGGCGATTAAGGATGTATAAGAACGGCAAACAAGCGCCTGCAACCGCTAAAGAGAACAAGGATAGATCATTGGTATAAAATAGCGCAATGATTAAGATGGCGCCAATATCATCAAAGATAGCAATAGAGACCAAAAATATCTTGAGCGAGTTGGGGACGCGATTGCCTAGTAAACTTAAAATACCAAGCGCAAACGCAATATCGGTTGCAGCAGGAATCGCCCAGCCTTTGAGGTACTCAGGCTCATGGTAGTTAAACAGGATGTACACAATAGCAGGGGCGATCATACCGCCGACAGCCGCGCCTGCAGGCAAAATGATTTGTTTGAGATTGGATAATTCGCCAACCAAAACTTCGCGTTTGAGCTCAAGTCCTACCAAAAAAAAGAAAATCGCCATCAGACCATCATTAATCCAGTGCCGTGCATCTTTTGCAATCTCAAAATCACCAAATTGGATAGCAACGGGCGCATGAATAAAGCCGTTATACCATTCGCTCAGTGGGGTATTGGCAATAATCATTGCAGCAATGGCAGCTAGGGCTAAAATAATACCACCTGCCGCCTCAAATTCAAAAAATGCCTTGATCCGTCGTATTGCCATAAAATCCTCATCTGCAAAATATACACTACACTCAAATGACGACCTTTATACCATCTTATTTGATGATACTTATTAAAACCTTCGTATCAAAAATGATAATAGCGTGTTTAGATTGCCTATATATTTGAGTGTGATAGCTGAATTTTTAATATTCTTATGCTTGTTTTCTTTTATAATAGCGTGCTGTTTGATCGCAAATCTTCAAAGTCTTTATCATAGAATATAACGCGTTGACATGATAGTGTGCGTAAGCGTTAGTGAGTCAGTTATACCAAATTTAACAGACTTTGCTTGATTTCACCATTTTTATAGTGCTATTGATTCGGCATTAATATCTCATTAGCGATACATCTGATGGTAATACTAAGGCAAGTTTTATGGATATATCGCTATCTTTAGAAGTGATTTTGATGCTAACGGCAGTCGCGGCGTTAGCAGGCTTTATCGACGCTATCGCAGGCGGCGGCGGTTTGCTGACCATACCTGCCATGCTCCTTGCCAATATTCCGCCTGTACTCACCCTTGGCACCAATAAATTGCAAGCAGCGTCAGGGGCGCTTGCGGCGTCCATCACTATGATAAAAAAGGGCGTGGTAAAGCCTGCCCGTATCAAAGTGGCGATTATCGCCGCGTTCATCGGCTCAGTCATAGGGACAATTGCCGTACAGTTGTCGCCGCCAGATCTGCTTGAGACGCTTATTCCCTTTTTGATTGCCGCTATCGGTATCTATACTTTGTTTGCGCCAAATCTAGGGGAGGTGCACGCCGCGCCACGTATCTCAGAGGGCAAATGGCAAAAAGTAGTCGCGCCACTCATCGGCTTTTATGATGGTTACATTGGCCCGGGCACAGGGATGTTCTTTGCACTAGGGAATGTGGCGCTGCGCGGTCGGCAGATTATTGAGGCCACAGGCGCGGCAAAGGTGCTAAATCTATCGACCAACATAGGCTCACTGATATTTTTTATTTTGGGCGGTAATGTGCTGTGGAAAGTGGGTCTTGCGATGATGGTCGGACAGATCATCGGCGCATATTTTGGCTCACATATGGTGGTCAAAGGCGGCAGCAAGCTGATTCGTCCAGTGATTGT
>NZ_JBQQFC010000117.1:0-7156 GCF_052258445.1 Psychrobacter sp. T6-1 | reverse complement strand
ATATACATACACTGGCTTCCCATTCAGCGCCATTGTCACCGCTACCACCGCCACTACCTATGCAACCACCACCGTTGCCTACTGATGATTAATTGATCCTAGAGCGTTCTAAGATCACCCCTGCTGCTACAGGGGTGATATGTTTTATTTATTTTTTTGATTTTGTATCGTAGCAAGTTCAGTCTGTAGTCCTGCTGTTTTCTCTTGTTCTGCGTAGTAATTGGCTGATAGTTCCTGGTATTGCTTGTCTAGCGCTTTGTGTTCAGCGCTAAGCGTGGCTTGTGCTTGGGTTAGTTTATCATTCATGTCTGATAGCTTGTCACGTTCAGTGGTTATGGCCTTTAACTCCCCTTTGATCTCTGCGGTAGCCGTTTGTATCTCATTGCGTTCAGCTGTGACCGTCTTTAGCTCTACCTTAGTCTCTTTAAGTTCCGCCTTTAAACGTGCAATCTCTGCTTTATCGCTGTCAGCTGTGGCTTCAAGCGTAGCTACCTTACTTAGACTAGCGCTAAGCTCTACAGACTGCTTATCCAGTACGTTACGCACCTCTGTCAGCTGTGATTGTGCGGTTTCTGCTTTAGTTCGTTCAAGCTCTAATTGATGCCTAGTCTCTGATAGCGTCTGTTTGGTAGCATCATGGTCAGCTGTGGCTTGCTGTGCGCTTTTAGTTGCCGTCTCCGCAGTGCCGGTCACATCGTCCAGTTGCTGTAGTAGATCCGCTTGTTCCCCCTCCAAAGTCTTAACCGCTTCTTGCGCTTCGTCCGTTTCTGCTTGTGCCTTAGCCTTTACCACCTCTAGGGCTTCACGCTCTTTAGACAGCCTATCACTTGCCATATCAATAGCCGTCTGCCACATATCAGCGCCAAGCGTGTGCAAGCGTTCAGTAATGCCGCTAGGTAAGTCCACTTGCTGTAGCTCTTGCTCCTCCTGCTGTTCTCGCTTCCAACTCTGCATCGCATCACTAATAGTAGTGAATGAGCCACCGCCCAATGCTTTGCGTACTTCTGCTAGTGTCGGCTTAATCCCTTGCTCTTGTAATCGGTCAGCTGCTGCATGAATATCTTGTGTCGTGAGTGCCATGATTTTGTATTCCTTGATAGTGTATTGTAGTATGTTGTATATAGTATAATACAATATACAACATACTACAATATAGGATATAAAAAAACCCCCGAATAATTTTGAGGTTAGCTTAGGCAATCTTTTCAATTACTCTTTTGAAAGAACACAAATATGAATTATAGTAAACATTATTCTTATCTTTAAAACAGGTTCATGCTATGAAGCAACTTCTACTTGTTATAGCGCCTATTTTACTAATGGGGTGTAGCCCAAGCAGCGCAGAGGATGAGCTTTACGGCTCAGGCTATATCGTAGTAGATGAGTCATCGTGGGGCGAGAACCATACGACCCCTTATCCGTTTACGGCAGCAGGAGAGATTTCATGCGGATCTCATCCTGAGTTTGGGCGTGAGGTATATTTTGAGCCTGAAGGGTACATCGGTGAGTCCAGTATCGGTACACCACTCAATAAATCAGCAGTAGATAGCTTAAATCAAGCCAATATGAGCGCAAATGTGCCCTACAGCATCAAAAAAGGCGCTGATCTTAATGAAGCCATACAAGCAGGATTGAGAGTCTGTGATGAGTACCAAGACTATCTACAAAATGGTTGATTCACAGTTTAATGAACATCAAATAATTTAAGTTCATTTTAAATAATTTAAGTTCATTTTAGGTGGCCAAGACATTAACCTGGATACCATGCAACGTGTGAATAGTGGTTTTCATGAATGTATCGACTATTAAAAATCTTATCATAGCTAACTTCGTCATCTGTTAACTCAGTGCTGTTTTTAATGAAGTAGCCCTCACCATTTATGCCAGGTATAAGATCGTCATAGATTTGCTTGTATTCGCTAATTGTGACGATTTCTCCATTATCTAAGTTATCTATTATCATGTAGACACCCTTGTTATTCATAGTCCAAGTATTCTCTTATCGGACGTTTTTTATTAAAAGGCTCATGGTCTTTCTTGATACGTTCAATAAACTCTTTAGACCATAGGTTCATATCTTGATTGATTGGACTTGTCGAAGATACCATGTGACCGAAATCTTGACAAAATTTAGGGTTTCTTGTGATACGGCCTAGCTGAGCGTCCGATAATCCGTCAATCGTGAACATATCGCCATTATCAGGGTCACGCTGTTTGATCGCCTTGTTAGGCTTGTCCTGTGGCTTCTCGTGAACAGTAAATGTAAAGCCTGTAATCGTTCTGCCTTTCTTGACTTGTGAATAACTGACTTTAATATCAGTACTCTTATTTATTTCTTTAACAGCCTTATGTAATACGCCAGTCTTAAAGTCACACATCCGTTCGTATTCACCATCTACCACCCCCATCTGACCTCTGAATACTGCTAGATCAAATATTGGCGTTTTCTTAGCTTCACGCCACTGTATTAGCAGCTCATACAAGCGCACTGAGTACATACTATTAAGTGATGATGTTTGTTCTAACGTGTATTTTGTGAAAAACTGCTCTACACCGTTTATTCTTGTTATCTCATTTATAACCGCAGGAGTAAATATAATCTCAATAGTACCTTCATCGTGCTTGTACTTCGCTTGACTGATCCAACGCGACTTAACAGGGTTACCGTCCTTTTCATCTAAAAAAGTAAACCTACGCTCGAACAAGTTCTCTTCTGCTTTTTTAAGTACATCATAAGCACCTTGTCTTGTTGTTCCAAACGCATCTGCATATCTCATAGCTTCAATAGATAATGGTTTGTCTGCCGACAATCCTTCATTTTTATCCCTGCTGTCAATAATTGCCAACTGGATCAGTCTGATTTCAGCTAGCGTAAGATTCTGTATAGCTGTGTTAAGCCTATTTGTTTTAACTATAAGTTCCATTTTTTTGTCGTCCACGATTACCCCCACGAATTAAACTATCTATACTCGATACGGACTAATATAGCACCATTATAACGATAAATAAATACTTATCGTTATAAGGTAAGTAAACGTCGTGCTATAGGTAAGTAAACGTCGTGCTATGGGTAAGTAAACGTCGTGCTATGGGTAAGTAAACGTCGTTATATCAACCCTACAGCCCTTTAATACCAATGCTTACAGAGCGTCTAAAAGCATTAAAAGCATTAAAAGCATTAAAAGCCTTTTTGGTTGTGGATAACTGATAAAAAAAGAGAAGAAAAAAGAGCTAAAAACAGCAGTTTTTAGTAAAAAGCTTCCAATCAGCAGATTGGAGTAAAGCTACAGAGAGAAAAGCTAGATCAAAAACTATTTTAGTCTATAAGAAACATACATATTAGTATAAGATAAACATACCTAAAAAGATTTTCAAGAAATTCCGTATGTTAGCGTCAATTATCCAGTAGTATATATGGTAACAATCAATGTTACGGGCTGAACGCCCTACATTGATTTTAAAGGGCTGAACGCCCTTTATACCACACATACTACTGTGTTTAGTCTGCGGGGGATTGACCCCCACAGACTAAAAGCCCGTCAGGTGCTGCGCACCCGACAAACGCAACTTCTGGGGTAAAAAGCCACCCCAAGTTACGTTTGTCGGCTACTGGCCGACGGGGGGCTAGCCCCCATGACCTACCATCGTCCTTAGGGGTCGATTGCACTATCGCTGGACGCTTGTGCTACGGTCATGGCTCCCCCACGCAGTCAACACTAGGGTGATTGACTGTGCATTTTCTGGACGAAAATACACCCTTCGGGCTTGCGCTGCCCATGGGGGCAGCGTTCCCCAAATTCAGAATTAGGAGTTTTAAATGTTACTTGGTGATAAGGCCAGGCTTAAAGAGGTACATGATCATATAGCGGCGCTATCTGATGCTAAAGACCTCTTAGGGGTGAATATAGAGCGCAGAAAGCTTGTCGTTAGGTGGCTTTATATTTTTGGTTATTCAAATAGAGAAGCGTTACTAAAACTGACCAATGCTAAAGGCAGCACAGGCTATCGCTTTATCGCTGATTTAATCAAACACGGATATATTCAAAAGTTTAAGAACAACTTTTACAGTAAAGATTTACTGATGCTAGGTAAGCAGGGGCTTGGCGTATTGCTTGAAGATAGAATTATTGATGACAACCAGGCAAAGCTACCGAATAAACGCAAATTCATTGACTCAAGCCGTGTTCATCATGAAGTTGGGCTACATAAGTCTGTTTTAGCGTATTTGTTAAGGCAAACCAATAGGCTTAAATTATTAGAAATAAGCAAAGAAATTCGATATAAGCCTTTGATGGTTGATGCGCTACTACGTTTGGATGTTGTTAAGGCAGAAGCAGTGATTGATATTGCCTTTGAATATGAACGCACTGAGAAATCACGCCAACGTATCGAGTATTTGCTTGTTGAACACATGAAAAATATTGAAAAAGGCCATTACTACATGACTGTTCTTTGTTTTGATAATAAGGTTTTGCATGATTATTATTTAAAGATCATGTTGGCACAACCTAGAGAGTGGTCTAAAAATAAGAAAGGTCAGTTGTATGGTGCTAGAGCTTATAACTCAACTAGAGCAATTAGAAATAGATTCGATTTTATGTTGATAAATGGTACTAACTCTAAAACAACTAAATTAGAGCATATAGAGCAAGATAAAACGCATAGGTTGCACTCTTATCTAGCCGAGGTTCAACGAAAAGAAGAAGATGATAGGGAGGTAGCGGAAGAGGCTGAATATGACCGTAGAGAGCAAATAGAGGAAGATTTACGCCCAAAACTGATCGAGCAGCTAACTCCGCAGCTTGAAAAGCAGATCGAGGAGCGTTTACGTGCTGAATTTGAAGCACAGTACAACAAGCCGAAAGGGTTGCTTGGCAAGGTGCTTGGTAACTAGTTTATTATTAGATATCGAGATGAATCGAATTATTTTCTTAAGGTAGAAAGAATGAGGACTCAAGTTAATTTAGATTTATTTTCTAATGAAAATGAAGTGCAAGACTATAGAAGACAAAATACCGATATAAAATTCATAGATTTATTCGCTGGTATTGGTGGTTTTCATCTAGCTCTCTCAAGTTTAGGTGCAAAATGCGTATTTGCATCTGAGAAAGATAAGTTCGCAAGGCAAACATATAAAGAGAATTTTGATACTACAAATTTTGAATTTAATGATGACATTAGAAATATCTCTCCTGATCAAGTCCCTGATCACGACGTATTATGCGCAGGATTCCCTTGTCAGCCCTTCTCTCAAGCTGGATTAAAAAAGGGGTTTAAAGACGGTGAGGACTCAGAACGTGGCAATCTGTTCTACTGTATTTTAGACATATTAGAAGCAAAAAAGCCTAGAGCCTTTATCTTAGAAAATGTAAGACATTTGATTAAACATGATGAAGGAAGGACGTTTGAAACTATTCAAAAGCTATTGAAAGAAGCTGGTTATAGTGTTCAGTATCAGGTACTAAAAGCGTCTGATTATAATATTCCACAACTAAGGCCTAGGGTGTTTATAGTTGGTTTCAGGGGGGGGGAGGATTTACCGCCTTTCATTTTTCCTCCGAAAGTTCCCTTAACCTATACAATGTCTGATGTTTTTCAAGGTGATTGTGAAAGAGAGGTAGGCTTTACACTTCGTGTTGGTGGAAAGGGTTCAACGATTGATGACCGTAGGAACTACGAGTTCTATCGTGTAGATGGTGAAGTGAGGAGAATCGATATACCAGAAGCTAAAAAGATCATGGCTTTACCTGATAACTATACGTTCCCTGTATCAAAGAGCCAGACTATGAAGCAGCTGGGTAATAGTGTTTGCGTGGAAGTTGTTAGAAAGGTAGCTGAATCTGTCTTCAACTACTTAGATGTTAATTCAAACTCATTGGAAGAAAAAGATATGCCAGTAACTAGGAATAAAGGTGAATTAAGTGAGATATACGCTTTATTGAAGGTGATTTATCAAGAAATAATAGCTTATGGCGATCTAAGAGCTAGCACTACTGACGACACTATCAAAGTTATGAAAATCCATTTAGATAATAGTGACATAGAGCTAAAAGGTGTGCACTGCTATATATATGATAACGAAGATAAAGCTACCCTTTATGATAAATCACAGATAATAAATGAAGCAGAACTAAACGATATCCTATCCCATATAATGAAAGGAAAAGGTACTTTCAATAGCGGAGTACTTGATTCAAAAGTTAGTTTATTAGGAATGGATAAGTCAAAAGGAACTTCCCAGGAAAAAAGTGATCTAGTGCTTTCTTTCTTAGAAAAAGGCATTGAGAATCTCAATCAAGGTACAAGTATAAAATCTTTTTTAGGTGGATCACCAACACTGTTGAACGCATCTCAAGCAACTAATTTTATATATGAAGTTGAAGGTCTAGATAGCCAAAATATAGATGAAATCAACAATATAGAAACTAGTAGTAAAATAAAAGATCGTATAGCTAGAATAGAGAGTCTAGGAGGATCGCTCAAGTTCCAAAAATGTGAAAACAGTATTTATGAATCAACGCTTAGAAAAGTAGATAGTAAGATGCCTGAGATCCTGGCAAGTGCTTTAAAAAGCTTTTTCTTAAAAGAAACAAGTAATAGACTAAGTAACTATGTAAGCAAGCAGATAGCAGATCCAAGTAGGCAGCAAGAAGTGGGTTGCAGGTTGAAGGATTTTATTAAGTCTACTATGTTAGGGATCTTCCCTACTCGGGATTGGGATGGAAACCTTAAGGCCAATGCAGTTTTACTGGTGAATAAAGATGGAGATTTAGTCTTTTATCATACAAACAAAGAAGCTACGCTCAAAGATTTTTTCTACCAGCAGACGTTTTTTGATACCCCATCAACCACAAGGCATAGATTCGGTAGTGTATATCGCGAAAGCAATGGGAAGATTTACTTTAAACTAAATTTACAGTTAAGGTTATCTGATAAAATAGCTTAAAAACGCCATTTGATTGGACGGAGATCAATCATGATTAGCAATGCGGATATGTTTCTTCTGGACTTAGATATTTATGGCGTACCAGCAACATACAATGATGAAGCTGACTTTTTAGATGATGATTGGTCAGTGAATATACATACACTGGCTTCCCATTCAGCGCCATTGTCACCGCTACCACCGCCACTACCTATGCAACCACCACCGTTG
>NZ_JBQQFC010000116.1:0-7234 GCF_052258445.1 Psychrobacter sp. T6-1 | reverse complement strand
TAAAGGCTCGTATAGCTCCGTTTGCGTGTGGTTATTGTCGATGATGATAATCTCATCATTGGAGTGTTTGATAGCAATAAGTGAGCGGATAGTAGCAAGGACTAAAGCGGTAGGTTCAGCGCGGATAATAAGCTGAAAACTAAGAGATATAGTAGCATCAGTTTGCGAGGTATAATTATTAGATGAGGCTCTATTGTCTTTTGCGCTGGTATCATACAGCTCTGTATTGACATCCATAAAGCCATTTGATTTTTTGAAAATAGGCTGACTGTCAGTACTATCTATGACAAATTCACTTAACACCTTGAGCATGCTTTGATTGTTATCCAACTCCTTACTTATCATTTTATTATATCCCTAGCCGCCCGTTCGATACCTTTTAGATATCTAAAAATGTCGTTAAAGTTGAAAGTAAATCAATAATAACTTCAATGTCTTTAGATAATTATAGAGGGTATGTCTATAATTTCGAATAAATGTAACGCTGGGTAAGAAGTGTAAAAGTAGTTTTAAATTAGGTACTTGCGCTCTAAAAAACTTTAGCAAGCGTCTTGTGACCAAGTATTAAAATAAGCTATCAAAATAATCTTAAACAAAAAAAACGCCTACCTATATAGGTAGACGCTCGTGTAGTTTTAAGTGGGGTGTATCTTACTTAGTTTAAGATGCCATAAGCACATAAGGCATCAGCAACGCGTTTAAAACCGACGATATTAGCCCCTGCCACATAATCAATATAACCATCTTCAGTCTGGTTGTATTTTTGTGACGCGTCAGCGGCACTATCATGGATGTTTTTCATAATAAGCTTTAAGCGCTCATCAATTTGATCAAAGCTTTTGTACTGACGTACTGAGTTTTGTGACATCTCAAGCGCAGAGACCGCTACCCCGCCCGCATTTGCCGCTTTACCTGGTGCAAAATGCACACGATGCAGACAGATATAATCGACCGCTTTGGCCGTTAGAGGCATGTTTGCGCCTTCAACGACGTATTTTACGCCGTTCTCAACCAGCAGTTTGGCGTCGTCTTCGTTGACTTCGTTTTGTGTGGCCGACGGTATAGCGATGTCCCCTTTAAACTGCCAAGGCTTTTGCTCGGCAAACCACTCGCCGCCATAGACATCAACATAGTCCGCTAGTGGCTTGTTTTGATCTTTTTGCTTTTTGAGCCAATCGATTTTTTGTTGATCAAGGCCTGCTTCGTCATATAAGGTTCCTTTTGAATCAGAAACGGTAATCGGTACACCGCCGAGCATAAAGACTTTTTCAGCCGCGTGTAAGGATACGTTGCCTGCCCCTGATATCAGCACCTTTTTACCTTTTATATTGTCGTTCTGGGCAGCCATCATGTTCTCTAAAAAGTAAACCGCGCCATACCCTGTAGCCTCTGTACGCACAAGGCTGCCACCAAAACCCACGCCTTTACCCGTCAACACGCCGCCATGCTCATGAGTCAAGTTTTTGTACATAGCAAACATGTAGCTGACTTCGCGGCTACCTACGCCGATATCGCCCGCCGGTACGTCAACGTCTTTACCGACGTAGTGATGTAATTCGCGCATAAAAGCATAGCAAAAACGGCGAATATCGTTATCCGTTTTACCCTTAGGATCAAAGTCAGAACCGCCTTTACCACCGCCCATAGGCAGACCGGTCAATGCATTTTTGAATATCTGCTCAAAACCCAAAAACTTTAGGATTGATTGATTGACCGAAGGGTGAAACCTTACGCCGCCTTTGTACGGGCCTAGAGCGTTACTGAACTGTACTCGCCAGCCGCGATTGACTTGCACCTCGCCTTTGTCGTTTTCCCAGTTGATACGAAAAGCAATAATGCGATCAGGCTCAACTAAGCGCTCAAATATTTTATTTTTTTTATACTCAGGATGAGCGTCGTATAAAGGCGCGATAGTCAGAGCAACTTCTTTTACCGCTTGTACAAATTCAGGTTGATGGGCGTAGCGTGCTTCGACTTTTTCGATAGCCTGAGAGATACTCATATAAGATCCTTAATGGTAGAGATTATGATATTTATTAGCGCAATTTTGCTTATAAGCAGAGGTGTTCTGACTGATCAGCGTATTAACGACTAACTACAGGATTGAAGTCGTTATACTTTTTAAGCTTAGAACAAATGCCAACTAACAACATATGTATATATCATTTTTTGCCAGTATAAGTCTAGTAAATATCATCATAACCGGAATCTATAGGCAAATTTACATTCGCTATGTCAGATATCACAAGTGATTGCGTAGCATTACTACCCTGAGAAGTAACACTATGTGTCGCACTAATCCCTTATACTTGTATCCCTTAAACCTTTACTACCTATACAGTCCTTTTAAAACACATCTTTTTATATGTCAGCTTTCGTTCTGACAATACACTCCCTTTATAGTGGCACCTTTGCCAGACTCTGCACTTTTGCTTCTGTTTTTGGAGGGTTTATGACCTCAACGACTCCTGTGCGTGTGCGTTATCAAACCATAGAGATCGGTAGTACTGATATCCATATTTGCACCTTACGTGACAATCAAGAGTTTAGTGATCCTAACGATGAGGCGCTTGATTTGGGCATTTGCTCGGCGTCTTGGCCGATGTTCGGAGTGATATGGCCCTCAAGCTTGGTACTTGCCAACCATATGCTTGATTATAATATCGTAGGCAAGCGTATTTTGGAGATTGGCTGCGGCATGGCGTTATCAAGTCTGCTGCTCAATCATCGTCATGCTGATATCACAGCGACTGACTATCATCCGGCGGTTGAGTATTTTCTTGATCGCAATACGCTGCTCAATAATAGCAAAGCCATTCATTTTGAGCGCTTAGACTGGGCTGGGGATAATAGTCATCTTGGTCAGTTTGATATGATTATCGGTAGTGATTTGCTTTATGAAGATCAGCATATCGATATACTAGCAGGTTTTATCAACCGTCATTCTAAACCCAAATGCGAAGTCATCGTTGTTGATCCTGGGCGCGGTCGTAAGAATAAACTCACGGCTAAAATGATCGCGTCAGGTTTTAGTAGTCAACACGTCAAACCGATAGAGACCACTTATTTAGAATTACCTTTTAAAGGACATATTTTGACGTTTTTGCGAGAGTCTTAGCTGTCATGCCATTGACCTATAAAGATCACACGGTAATTTTATAACTCAAATCGCGCGCCTCGTCACCTGTGATACCGCGAAATCCCCAGCAGTGCGCGGGCTGCTCTTTTATCGTGATCTCGATATCTATCGGTGCTATTCCAAGCTCTAACTCAATCTGCTTAAATAACGCTTTAATCAGCGCCTTTTGCGTAGCAATCGTACGCCCTGCCATCATGTTAATTTCAATAACCGTGTAAGCGGCTGAGCGGTCGCTCGGATAGTAAAAGTCCTCAGCGTCCATAGGGATAAAACGCTGCGCGCGCTTGTCCTCTGGCAGC
Organism: Psychrobacter sp. T6-1; assembly: GCF_052258445.1. Classification (NCBI taxonomy): domain Bacteria; kingdom Pseudomonadati; phylum Pseudomonadota; class Gammaproteobacteria; order Moraxellales; family Moraxellaceae; genus Psychrobacter; species Psychrobacter sp. T6-1. Next base: position 3,796 of record NZ_JBQQFC010000116.1, on the reverse strand, counting down.
CCAAGGACGGACATCATGCAACCATGAATGACCTCTGATAATTGGGCTTTGATAGGATTAAGATTTTCTTTTATGCCGTACACTATAATCATATTTTGTCTCTTTGACTTAACTGCTTGTAGTCGTTCATACGTTTTGTATCTACGACCATCTATTACGTCTTATCTACCTCGCTGATTGATACGGCTCACACTCGCAATGAGCGCGACCATGACCATTCCCATAATAATCAGGACGCCTGACATCATATGCGCGGCGTCATAATTGAGCGCTTCGACTTGCTCGTATATAGCGATAGATACCACCTTGGTCTCGCCTGCGATACTGCCGCCTATCATAAGTACCACGCCAAACTCGCCAATCGTATGGGCAAAGCTAATTAAACTACCCAAAATAATACCGACCTTGGCTTGCGGGAGCGCCACTGTCATAAGACGCCTTAGGCGACTTGGCTCGAGTAATTGCGCCATCTCCATTACGCTTTTTGGAATGCGTAAAAACTGTGCGTAAACGGGCTGAATATAAAACGGCAGGGAATAAATAATAGAGCCAATTACCAGACCTTCAAAGGTAAAGATCAGCGGGCTGATATTATGCTCCAAAAGATAGTGACCGATACCAGCGCTAGGACTTAGCAAAAGTAGTAAATAAAATCCAATCACAGTGGGCGGTAAGACCAGCGGCATAGCGATAACGCCCATCAGTATTACCTTTATCCGCGCAATATTAGGTCCGCGACTGGGTTTGGCTAGCCAGTAGGCCACAGGCGTAGCAAAAAGCAGTAGACATATCGTAGTAACCGTAGCAAGTTTGAGGCTGACTAAGAAGGGACTGAGCATGTCTGACATAAGCGATGGATCTATCATGATGTCATTTCTCATGGCTCATTACTAATGGTATAAGGTTTATTATATTTAAGAGATTACTATCGAACCGCAAGATATCCGGCTTGCGAGAAGTACCGCTGCCCTGCGGCTGAGCGCAAATAGTTCGTAAAATCTATGGTAGCAGGTTTATCGCTGATGATAATACCATCTTGTAAAATAGCTGGATAAGACTCATGCGCTAAGGTAACAAACTGCTCAGGTTTAGCATCAATAGCAATAATTTGAGATTGCGCGACAAAGCCATAAACGACACTGCCTGTATGGGCATATTGGAACGCCTGCCCGATATTTTCTGCTTGTATTAATCGCTTTTGCTGCACTAAAGGGTTATATAAATTTTGCGCCTGCAAGTAGGATTTAGCCGACGCGCCATAAGGGGCAAGCTCAGGACTAGCAATAGCGATCTTGCTACTGCTGTCGCTTATTAATATATCAGTCAGCGCTTTTGGATTGAATTCATCCAAAGGTTTGGTGACGCTATATAGTGCTAGCTGACCTTGCGTATAGGTAAAAGGGTGATGAGCTTGTTTGTTTTGTGCGCTATTGTTAGCAAGCTTAGCAGGGAATTCTTGATTGGCCGATAAGAATATATCGTAGGGCGCGCCTACTATTATCTGCGCATATAGTTTGCCAGAGGAGGCATACGTGACTTCTATACTTGTCTTGGACAACTCGTTCGTTGACTGATAGCCATCAATAATATCGGGCAGGACATCAGACAGATTGGCAGCCGCTGCAATACGTAGCGTCTGCAACTGCTCCGACTCATGGTTGGCAGAGGCGGTATCTGAAGCACTCTCGCGTGTGCAAGCAGTTAATAGTAAACAGGCACTTGCGCACAAAAGCGCTGTGACCCTAACCATTGTTGCTAAGCCACTTAGAGGGCGCGTCCTCGTAATACTCTTGCTTCCAAACGGGAATATCAGCCTTAATAGTATCGAGTATCCAGCGGCAAGCATCGAATGCAGGATAACGATGCGCAGAAACCACCCCAACCCATACCGCGACATCGCCAATCTCTAATGCGCCGATACGGTGAATGGCAATAGCATGAGTGATCTCAAAACGATTTTTGGCCTCCTCGATAATGGCGCGACCTTGATTCAGCGCTAAGTCTTCATAACCGTAGTAGGTTAAGCGCTCAACGCTACTAGCGTTGTTATGATTGCGCACGCGACCTTCAAAGCAGGCAAAGGCGCCGCAGCGATCATCATCCAAGGTATTTTTAAGTCGGTTTTCGTCAATGGCGATATCTAATAATGCAAAGCCATCGCGCTGGGCAATAGCATAGACCTCATCAACGCTACGCTTAATGGTCATGGAGTGGCTGTGGACGTTGTCTGTCATAGGTTATCTCTACTTGTTGTTTCTGCTGATTATCTCGAACCCCTTGCCTAGCCGCCAGCGACTGGGGTGATAAATACCACGCTATCACCATCATTAATCGGGTCTGACCATTTAGCGAAGTAATCATTCACCGCCACGCGCAGCTCTTCTTGTGAATGACTAAAGCCATGCTTTTGACTCAAGTTATCATAAAGCTCGCTTAGTGAGGTCGACGGCTCAACCTTGACGGTCTCTTGTTGGCAATTGGCGGCGTCAGCTAAACTGGCAAAGTAGAGGACTTTGATAGTTATTACAGCACCAACTTGGGTTGCTGCTCTGGTTGCTCGTTCAGTCTCTTTAATAGCGCTCATTATATTCTCCGTTCTTGTCAAACTATTCTGTCGTAGGGTGCTTTCTAAGCACCTCAAAGCTAGGAAAGTCCTTCAAATATCCCACTCTCAACCATTTCAATATGGTAGCGTAGGCTGTGACTTTAGCCCAGCATTTTGCTCTTGTGAAACCTAAGCATGACTATAATCTGATTTGCCGCCCGTTTTGGTTATCAAGCGCACATTATCAATGACGATATCATGTGATATGGCTTTAGTCATGTCATAAATGGTCAAGCAAGCAATGCTCACAGCAGTTAAGGCTTCCATCTCAACGCCCGTCTTATGCGTGACTTTGACCGTAGCACTAACGATGATACTGTTTAAACGATCATCATAGTCAAAGCTCAAGCCTATTTTATCGAGTGGTAATGGGTGACATAGTGGAATCAAATCATGAGTGCGCTTAGCAGCCATAATGCCTGCAATATGCGCCGTTTGAGTGATACTGCCTTTTTTGGTCATGCCATCAGCGGCTTTGATCTGCTGATAAATCTCGCTAGGAAATCGCACTTGTCCAGCCGCATGAGCCTCTCGCGTAGTGGTACTCTTGCCACTAACATCGACCATGGTAATATCACCGTCGCTATCTAAATGCGATAGTCCAGATTGGATCGCAGTATTTTGATTGTCTGTTTGGACGTCACTGTTCATAGAGGATTTCTCTGATATTTATAGTCTGACATAGATAGAGTGCTTAACGAGTGGCAAGCCCGCTCAAAGTCTTTAGGCGTATTAAAATTGGTTAAATGCTGCCAGTCATTTGTAAAGGATACCGCTTGTACATTAGGTTTAATAAAGGGCATAACTCGGCGCGCGCCGCTATCGATGTAAGCTTTTAGATCAGGCTCAAGGCTTAATTGATAAAGTCCTAACAGCGGATATAAATGGCTATCATCGGTCAAGCAAATCACTTTTTTATCAGTTGACTGACTTTTAGTTATTTGAGTCGCTGCAAGCTGCAACTTCTGCCATAAGTCTGTGGCTGGTATCAAGCTGTCGCAGCTGATAACCAATAACCATGATGATGGATTATAGTGCAACTGGGTGGCTTGCTTTAAATGAGTCAAAGTCTGCAAAGCGGACTCGATAGCGACCAATGCCCCACCCGTCTTGATCTTATCATTACTATTTTTATCATTAGCATTAGCATTAGCATTAGCATCGGCATCGGCATCAACGCTAGCATAATCA
>NZ_JBQQFC010000115.1:0-7237 GCF_052258445.1 Psychrobacter sp. T6-1 | reverse complement strand
GGCATCACTACCACCCAAAAAGTGACGCAAATATCAGGTCGCGGCGTGGGTATGGATGTCGTTATTAGTGAGATCCGACAGCTGGGCGGCTCGGTATCGGTGGCATCAGAGACCGGGGTTGGTTCACGCTTTACTATTCGCGTACCGCTGACTGTTGCGATATCTGATGCGCTGGTAGTTCGCGCCGCTGATCGCTACTACGCTATTCCTTTGGTACAGATTGAGCGTGTGGTCCGAGTCAATCCAGAAAAACTACAAGACTATTATCAGTCGGGCGCGGCAACGCTACAGATTGACGACACAGACTATAGGGTACGTTATCTCAATGAGATATTATCAGGTAACGCGCTCAATGATCTCACCGTTAGCACCAATGTCAGCTTACCGCTTATCATTATCAAAAACAGTAGCGGACAGAACATCGCGCTACAAGTTGATCAAATAGCAGGGTCTAGAATTGAAGTTGTGGTCAAGCCTCTAGGGCGTCAACTATCACACATACAAGGCGTGTCTGCGGCGACTATCATGGGTGATGGATCTGTTATGCTCATACTAGACCCCATCGCTTTGATGCGTAATGTATCGATGCTCGAGCCTACGCGCGTGCTACCTAAAGAGGTATCTAAACAGACACAAGTTCAACCGCACATCCTAATCGTAGATGATTCGGTGACCGTTCGTAAAGTCACTTCACGCTTTTTGGAGCGTCAAGAGTATACGGTCACCCTTGCTAAAGACGGCGTAGATGCGGTTGAGATATTACAAGAGACTTTGCCTGATCTAATCTTACTTGATATCGAGATGCCGCGTATGGATGGTTTTGAGGTTGCAACTCAAATCAGGCACAGCAAGCGCTTGCAACATATTCCAATCATTATGATCACCTCGCGTACTGGAGAAAAACATCGCACGCGTGCGCTTGAGATCGGCGTGAATGATTATATGGGTAAGCCTTTCCAAGAAAATGAGCTGCTTGGTAATATACAGCGCCTATTAGCTACCAAAAACAGTGTCACTTACGAAGGATAAATGTATCCTCAAATAATTTAACTATTGAGAGCGCTATATGAGCGAGATTGTAAAGCATTCTTTTGAAGCGGTCAGCTTACTGACGACCAGTAATGGCATGTTGGATGTGACTGTGATTGCAGCTGTTGATCAGCCTGATTGGATAGTGCCTACTAGCCTGATTTTGGACATAGAAGATAGCACTGAGCAAATAGGGACGCATGTCTGGCAACAACAGCAGCTTCCTGTTTTTCACCTATTCTTGCGCCCTCAGACGCCGAGCAAAATGATTGTAATAGAGGGCAATACCAGCGAGCAGCGCATTGCTCTACAAAGTGTAGATACGCCTCACGCCTTGCAAGTACGCATATCTGATGTCAAGGATGTTGATCTCCCTGAGCATTATGCAACCTCAATGTTTGATATTCAACAAAATGAATCTAATTCGATGCACAACATTGATGACGTGTCTGCTTTTTGGTATCAAGCAGTGATGATAGACAATATTGTTTATCTGATACCAGACGTAGATAAACTTGCTCATCATCTGATTGAAAGCTAAAAGTGCAGCCATAAAAAAGCCCTAAGTGTAATACTTAGGGCCTATTTATGGCTATCAAATCGTTATTTTTTGTGTTCAGGCAAACTGATATTCATCTCCAGTACATCAAGACTGTCTTCTGAGCGATGATTAATATTGACATCGTCAATCTGCACGCCATTGACGTACTTGTTGACTACCTCAAGTATTTCGCGTTTCATCTTTTCGATGCGATCAGCCGTCAAGCGGTTGTTTAGCCGATTTTCGCTGGCGACGATCACTTTTAGACGTTCAGTCGCCATATTCGCGCTGCCAGCATTGCTATCGTCAGTACCAAATAGGCTACTCCAAAATCCTTTTTTCTTACTCATTATTGACCTCCAAACCAGCGCTGTAATAGACTTTTCTTTTTCACATCAAGATGACGTATGGGACGCTCTTCACCTAAGAACCGAGCTACGATATCGTCATAACATTGACCCGCGACAGAGTCGGTATAATGGATAACAGGCTCACCGTGGTTGGACGCTTCTAGTACGGAGTGACTCTCAGGAATGACGCCGAGCAGTGGCACCTTTAAGATGTCGTTAGATATGGTATCAATGTCCATCATCTCATTAGCCGCTGCGCGCTCAGCATTGTAGCGCGTGATAATCAGATGCTCACGGATAGATCCATGACCCTCTTCAACCTTTTTGGTACGGCTTTGTAGGATACCGATAATGCGATCTGAGTCACGTACTGAGGAGATTTCAGGATTGGTCACGATGATAGCTTCATCAGCATGATACATCGCTAGCTGCGCGCCGCGTTCGATACCAGCAGGAGAGTCGCAAATAATATAATCAAATTGCTTTGAGAGCTCATCCATCACCTCGCTGACACCTTCATCTGTCAAAGCGTCTTTGTCACGCGTTTGACTGGCAGGCAAGATATATAAGTTCTCAAGTTTTTTGTCTTTGACGAGCGCTTGTGACAGGCGAGCATTACCACTAATCACATCAACAAAGTCATATACGATGCGGTTTTCACAGCCCATGATGAGATCTAGGTTACGCAGACCCACATCAAAGTCGATGACAACGGTCTTGTAACCGCGTAATGCCAAACCGGCAGCAAAAGAGGCACTGGTGGTGGTTTTGCCAACACCGCCTTTACCTGAAGTGATTACAACAATTTTTGCCACGATGGCACACTCCTATCTATCAATAAAATATTTATGAAATAAAATAACGCATTTGTGCTACATGTGCTATTTGCGAGGGCAAGCCTACCACACCTACCTATAAATTTATAGTTGACCTACAACAATCGACCTTTGATATTAGATAAGTATAAGACTCACATTAAACAGTTCTTAATCTATATAGATAGTGGCTGAGTTGTAGATATATAGTAGCGCAGTTTTGTTAAATAAACTTACTATATTATTAAGTGGTTTTTGCTAGCCTACTAGGTTCATGCTCAATACTCAAGTTTTAGAATATAGTCTAATATAAAAATTTAATATCGGCAGCTTATAAGTCAACGTTATGCTTTTTAGACCGTATCCATTAGCGTAAATACTAACCCCTGGTTTTCAACGAAGCGCACTTGTACCGGCTTGTCTATAAGATGCTCAGGTATGTTGTCACGTAAACAGTAAGTCCCTGCGACTGACACTAGAGAGGGGTTAAAGACCTGACAAAATATACGCGCGTCTTGATCACCCGTAGCACCAGCGACTAAGCGACCTTGGGCACGCGCGTAGACATGTAAGTTATTATCAGTAATCGCTTCAGCGCCGCTATTGACACTATTGGTTAAGATAAGATCGCCGCCGACGTGATTGAGACTCTGACCTGAGCGCAGTACTTGATCATAGATAAGACTAGCAATGTGCGCGTCACTTACCAAGGTTTGGGGCGCATCGGTAGATAACGTGGTTTGACTACTTTTATCCGTCCCCTCATTCACAGCTTCTTTAGGCTCTACAGCTGTTTCGCTGACCTGAGATGCCGCCTTTTTACTCGGTATAATGCGCTCGATACGCTTGCCATCTGCTGGGAATATAGCCATCTTTTGCGCGCGTGCTTGAGTCTCAAGAACGCCTTTTACTACCCCGATTGGCTGCAATCCCCAAGACCAGAGCATATCTACGAGCGCGGGCAAATCTTGTTCGATGTCACTATCGATAATCACAGGCGTATTGGTGTTTTTATTATCAATCGTCGCAGATAGCTGAGCATCAATAGCGCTTAGATCATTGGTATTGAGCTGAACGCGTGAAAAGGTGAGCATTTTGCCAAAAAAGGCCATAGCAGGGCTGTCGCTATCGGTGGCTAAAGGATTGCCGATGTCCGAGATTGTCATAATACTTATCCTCAAAATACTGCCATTACCATGCAGCTACTTAGAATCACTCTACAAATACTGCAGTATAACTATTTAGATAAAAGAGTGTGCCACTTTAGATAAAAGGACAGGCCACTTATCATCTAAGGTGTCCAAATCTGCTCATAAGTTTACCGTTTATCTTTTGATATTCATAGGGCGTGTTTACTATTTGGCACGCCTTTGACCCCATTACAGGTTTAACATATCTTTGTGCTTCCATTGCTGAACTTTTACTTGTGCCTCAAGCGCCGATAGACTGTCATTGATTATACTTGCGACCAAAACATCTAGCGCAGTATCATTGGCATCGATATGAGCGACGCTATGGGCGATAGTTGCCATCATATCATCGATACGCTGATCATCTAGCAGGCGCGCATTAAGTGCATAGACGACATTTTCACCGATACTCTGTCCGATATGTTGTAGCTGCGATTCAATCAGGCTACCGGCGATAGGTATCAGCCTAAGATAACGCCTGAGCTCTGGCGTATTGGCAAGCCCACTTTGAATGGCATCACCGACTTCATGAGCGATCAGCTCACCGCCCTCAGAGCCGCGTTTTAGCTTTTGTAACTGTGGCACCAGCTCGCGGCGCAGTAGCGATAAGATGACCGCTTCAATCTCTACGCGGTTACGGCTGATAGTCGAATCTATCATAGATTTTTGCGTTTTTGGATCAGTGAGCTGTTGACGATAATTGTCAATTGCGGTCAAGATGACTCGATCTGATAACTCCTCGAGTACTAAATCAATATAGAACTTGATACGTCTAAGCCAAGGCTGCGGTAGTACTTGATAGCCAAGCTGATGCAGGCGCCGACCGATCACGACTGCTCGGAACAAGCGCAGCGCACGCAGCTGCGGAAAACAGCCCAATACTTCATACCAATGTACAAAGGGGAAAAAAAACCAGCGGTAATAAACACGATCTTTGATCGCAATAGTCCAGCGCACGGTTAATTCAAAAATTAAAAACAGCGTAAAAAATCCACCTGCTGTACGCAGCGGATCATGTAGTACGTTTTGATACCAAGAAAGCGCCTCGCTAAGCATCAGCCAATTAGCAACATTGGCGCTAAAGTTACTCATCAATATCGCATCAATACTGATTAAGAACAAATCAATACCAATAGCAATAAGCATTAAAATGTCATAAGTCAGCTTTAAACGACTAGGCGCAGGACGTGTTGGCGGCTCAGGAGGAAGGGATCCGTCCTGCTTGGGGAGCGGTTTTGAGCGTTTGGGTAAATGAGTACTAGAGGCGGGCACAGTTATACCTTATATCAAGTAAAAAGCGCTTAGGATAGTCCAAAAGGCTTAAGCAATTATCTTAAAAACTATAGAGTGCTTTTGTCAGGCGTATTTTCAAATTCAGCTAACATCTCGCTGATAAGCTGATCCTTTTGTTGCCATATCTGCTCAACCCAATCAAACATTTGCACTTTGATAGCCTCATCCGTCTCGTAACGACCGTCTTTGATTGCAGTGGCTAGACCATCTGGTATATGAATATGGCGCACATCAACGCCTAAACGTTTAATATTCCCTTTCCACAAATCACTATAGGTCGGTATGCCGTCAGGATAGACGATAGTCATATCCAAAATACTGTCGATCTCATCACCCAGAGCACTAATAGCTAGTGCTAAGCCGCCAGCTCTTGGCTTTAGCAGATGAGTGTAAGGAGAGTTTTGGCTTTTATGTTTAGCAGAGGTAAAGCGCGTTCCCTCCAAATAATTGAGCAAAGTAAAGGGTTTGTCTTTTAGTAGAGCGCAGGCGCGTTTGGCCTCAATAATATCTTTACCTTTTAGTGCTGGGTTTTTTGCGATCTGCTCCTTTGAGTGACGACGCATCATCGGAAAGTCTAAAAAGTAAAAAGCCTGACCGATTACAGGGATATATATCAGCTCAAACTTAGTAAAAAATCGGGTGAGCGGTAAGCGCTTTTCACTGATGTACTGAACGATGCTCGTATCGACCCAAGATTGATGATTGCTGACGAGCAGATATTTGCCTTGAGTATTGACGTCATCAGGCAAGTTAATACGCCAGTCTTTACGCGGCAGAATATTATCAATTAGCGCATTATTACTATTGATCCAGTAGTTGGTGACTTTGATGACGGTATCATCTGCAATAGCTGAGCCTGTAATGGTTTTGGCAGCGCCCATGATCCACACTGGAGGACCTGCTGCTATACTGTTAGCCGTAATGACACCCGTCGCTGTGGCGAGAGAAACAACCTTACCAAGTTTAGGCGTACGCTTATGCACCTTTTGTATCAGTGATGACAGTTGCATGATTATGTCCTTGTAATCGCTATTTTAATTGTTGTTGCAATCGCTATTATAGGCGCTATAACAAAATATTTTAGTAGATAAATGAAAGCTTATGACCCAAAATAGTTGTGAATGACTCTAAGCTTAAGCTCAAAATTAAGATGATTATGACGTATAGTTCTGCATTTTGCATACATAGAGGTGACAAAATATTACACATAGATAGGTTGCGATTGCCATAATAATATCAAGTGTGAATAGCACCCAATAAGACAAAGGCAATTATTCTTGCCAAGAAAACAAATTTATTGAAAACTCCATTTGATTGAATAGAGGAAATTATTATGCGTAACCAATTAATGATCGTCGCCGTAGCATCTGGCCTAGCCCTTAGTGGTTGTACTACTGATCCTAACACAGGACAACAGCGTTTAAACAAAGCCGCTTTGGGTGGTTTGGTTGGTGCAGCTGGTGGTGCCACAATCTCAAAAGCAACTGGTGGCGACAAAACAGGTCGTGATGCCGCTATTGGTGCCGCTTTGGGTGCAGGCGTGGGCTACTACATGGAGCGTCAAGCGCGCCAGTTAGAGCAGCAAATGGCAGGTACAGGCGTAACGGTTGAGCAAAACCCAACGACAGGTAATATTGATTTGGTTATGCCAGGTAACATCACTTTTGCTTTTGATGATGCCAGCTTAGCCCCTTCGTTTAGACCTACTCTTGACAAACTAGCGTCAACGATGAGTCAGTATAACCAGACTACTGTGACTATTGCAGGTCATACTGATAGCCGTGGTGATGCGTCTTACAACACGCGTCTATCAAGAGATCGTGCTTACTCAGTAGCGAACTACTTGACTGCTCGCGGCGTAGCATCTAACCGTGTAAACGTTGTCGCTTATGGCGAGTCACGTCCTATCGCTGACAACAACACTGACTATGGTCGTCAGCAAAACCGCCGTGTTGAGCTAACCATCAACTCACCACAAAGCATTAACTAAGATTTAATATCTATAGTTTAAGCTAAAAA
>NZ_JBQQFC010000114.1:0-7368 GCF_052258445.1 Psychrobacter sp. T6-1 | reverse complement strand
GTACATCCGCGCAGTATTGAGGTCGCAGGTCTGAAGACGGGTATGCCTATGCCGCCCTTAGCGCTACAAGATGAGGTATCACTAAGCTTAGCTTTGCATGTAAGTGAGCAGCAGCAAAAAGATATGGAAGCGGAGGGTAAAACCATGGAGATGCGCCCCTCGTACGATATTCTCAAAACTTTAGTCAAAGAGCACGACCGCGAAGGTAAAAAGAACGGTAAAGGCTTTTACGAGTATCCTGAAAAAGGCGATAAGCACTTATGGCCTGAGCTGGTTAATTTATATCCAACCGCGTCAGAGCAGCCAAGCCAAGAGGATCTTGTGGATCGTTTGATGTTTATTCAAGCCAACGAGTCGGCTAAATGTTTTGAAGAAAACGTCGTGCGCTCAGTGGCCGATACCAATATCGGCTCTATCTTTGGTTGGGGATTTGCACCGCATCAAGGCGGCACACTACAGTTCATTAATTCTATGGGTGTCGAGCAGTTTGTCGCCCGTAGTCGTCAGCTTGCCAAGCAATACGGCGAGCGGTTTGAGCCGGCTACTATCTTGGTCAAGATGGCGGCAAATGGCGAGGAGTTTGTAGATGGTTAATCAAGCTGATGGGCTGAGTAATTGCTTACAAGGATTGCGCGTCATAGATTTGACGCGCAATCTACCGGGGCCTTTTGCGACACGTTTGCTTGCTGATTTGGGCGCAGAAATTATCAAAATCGAGCCCAAAGGGGGCGATCCTGCGCGCGCCTTGGGTGGATTATTCGAGGCTCTAAATCACGGTAAAACCATCGAAAAGGTAGATTTTCGTGATGCTGAGGGCATAGCGTCAGTCAAGGAGCACCTCAAGAATGCTGATGTCATGCTCGACAGCTTTCGTCCTGGGGTGCTCAAGGGTATGGGTTTAGACCCCCAAACCTTACAGGCTATTAATCCAAAACTGGTCATTGTCTCTATTACGGGCTACGGCACGATTGACGGTAGTGACGTGACTCATGACTGGGCGAATAAAGCCGGTCACGATATCAACTTTATGGCGATGAGCGGGGTACTCGATCAGCTACGTACCGCAACTGGCGAGCAGGCTATGCCCAATATCCAGTTTGCAGACTTAGCAGGTGGTAGTGATACGGCAGTAATTGCCTTGTTAGCAGCGGTATTTGCCGCCAAGCAAACGGGCAAAGGTCGGCATGTCGCCGTCAGCATGACGCATAGCTTATACAATCATATGATTATGCCCAAGGCGACAGGGACGCTCGTCAAAAGCTTCTCAGAACAGAATCCAGCGCCGCATCATGACTTTTTGGGTGGATTATTGCCATGCTACCGCTTATACAAAACTTTGGATAATCGTTACATGGCGGTAGGGTCACTAGAGCTAAAATTCTGGCAAGGGCTATGTGAAGTTTTAGAGCTGCCTGAGCTCAAAGACGCGCATTGGCAGCGCGGCGTTATGCCTAACCTGCCAGCGAGCAAAGAGGCTGCTGCTATCGTTAGTGACAAATTTTCCAGTCAACCGCTTGAGTTTTGGCAGCAAGCTTTTGAGACCGCAGACGTTTGCGTAACGCCAGTTTTAAGCTTAGAGGAGGCCAAAGCACACCCACTATTTGCTCATCAAGACGGGCATCACAGCACGCTAGGATGGCAAGATATCAGACAATAATTCTCAAGTATGAGTTTTGAGGTTGTTTTTATTTAAACCGATTACCAAGGAAGGTAAGTTATGGATAAGTTTTGGACACAGGGTTATCCAGCAGGGGTCAATGCACAGATAGATCCGCCGCACAGTACGGTGATTGATATTGTAGAGAATAAGCTCACAGAATTTGCTGATAGAGAATTCTCTAGCAACATGGGCGTAAGCTACACTTATACGCAAATTGACAAAATGTCTTTGATGATTGCAGCTTGGATTCAAAACCTAGGGTTAGCCAAAGGCTCAGTCATCGGTATTATGATGCCCAATGTTCATCAGTATTTGCCCGTCGTTTTGGGCGTTATACGGGCAGGCATGGTCACCACGTTAATCAATCCATTGTACAGCCCGCGTGAGCTTAGGCATCAATTGGTCGACTCTGATACCTCAGCATTATTTATCTTAGAGCCGTTTTGTAAAACGCTAGAAAAAATAATCGATAATACACCCGTTAAGACCGTCGTTATCAGCAAAATAGGCGATATGCTAGGGACTGCAAAAGGCACGATCGTAAACCTTGCTGCCAACTACATCAAAAAAGCCATTCCTAGCTATGAGCTAAGCTCCAACGATAGTTATAGTGTCACCCGCTATAAATCTATGCTAAAGCAAGCTAAAAACCTCACTTATTCTCGGCCTACTGCAAGAGCTGATGACTTATTAATGTTGCAATATACAGGCGGTACTACTGGCGTCGCTAAGGGTATTTTGATCAACAACAAAAACGTCGTAACGGCAACTTATCAATTCGGTGAATGGTTTAAACCCGTCTATGCTGATATTGCTGATAACGTTCAGATGAACACCATCGTTGCGCTGCCGCTTTATCATATTTATGCTTTTATTTGCTCTATAGTAGGCTTGAGCGTAGGTCAACATCTCACCTTAGTTACCAATCCGCGCGACATTCCAAGTTTTATTAAAATTTTAGCTAAGCGCCCCTTTCATTTTCTTCCTGGTGTGAATACTCTATTCCAAGCCTTTGTGATGAATCCTGATTTTAAAAAATTGGACTTCTCAGAATGCAAGCTAACGGTGGTAGGCGGTATGGCTGCAACTCCCGAAACCGCTAGGCGCTGGCTTGAAGTGACAGGTCTGCCTATCTTAGAGGGCTGGGGTATGTCTGAGACTCTAGGAGTCGGCACCGCCAATCCATTCGATGGAACTAAGTACACTGGCAACGTCGGCTTGCCGCTACCAGGAGTCGATATCAGTATCCGCGATGACAAGGGTGACATTCTAGAATTAGGTGAAGTCGGTGAAATGTGCATCAAAGGTGATAATGTTATCTCAAGTTATCATAATATCGATAATGATCAGTTTTTTACTGCTGATGGCTACCTAAAGACAGGCGATATTGCGTCAATGGACGAGCAGGGCGCGATCAAAATATATGACCGCAAAAAAGATATGATTATCGTTAGCGGTTTTAACGTTTACCCCAATGAGGTCGAAAATGTCATTGAGACTCATTTTAAAGTTGCTGAATGTTCAGTCGTTGGTATCCCTGATGCGCTGCAAGGCGAGTCTGTCAAAGCCTATATCGTTAAAGCCGATCAAAGCTTAAATGAGGAGGAGATAAAAGCGCTGTGCCAAGAAAACCTGGCAGGCTATAAGTGTCCGCGCCATATCGAGTTTATAGACGAGCTTTCTAAATCTACGGTAGGTAAAATACTGCGCCACAAACTTAGAGCATCAGCAGCTTAGGGGTCTTCGACTAATTGATAGGTTTTTGAGCGCCTGATATCTCAGGCTTGGACATGGAGCGCCACAAAATACTAAACAATGCGTCAAAATTTGCGTTTAGCGGTACATCCGCTTGACGAATGGTATGCATAATTCCAAGGCGGCTGATAAATCCCATAAACACATCAAACAAAATGTGCAGTGGCACTGTATCGACAAGTACGCCGCGCTTTTGACCATCCTCAAGTACGCTCAAAAAAGCATCGATAAGCTCTTTATTCTTGTAGATAGCAATATTATGAAATCGCGCTATCGATACTTTAGAGAGTACCATCACCGCATCAGGCTGCGTATCCACAAAGTCCAAGCACACCCACAATGTCTTACGCAGGCGATCCTCCACGCTATCAATACCTTGCAGATGATCCATCATCCGCGCAGCAAGCCTCACCAGCACAATATCCATAATGGTATAGAGCACCGTTTGCTTGTCCCCAAAATACTTATATAGCGTCTGTAGCGACACATTAGCGGTACTGGCAATCTCAATCATCGTGATATCGCTGGCATCACTGCCTGCAAAAAGCTGGCGCACTGCTTTTTCTATTTTATCTAAGGTAGCAGGGCGCATCTCACTCAATGGGGCTATAGCTAAAGGTTTGTCCTGACTGTTTGCGTTAACTATTTGGTTTTTAGATGAGCTTGATTTTTTACTACTAGCAGATTTCGGTTTTGAGCGCGCAGATTTCATATAGCATTTTCCGTAGGTAAAGCTAGCTTTGGGGCCGTTAGTTTTTAAAACTATAGGTTTTTAGGACTATAAACTAGGATAATAAAAATTACCATTATAATATATTTAGTTGCTAATGATAGGCTGTTTTTATACAATAAAACCATAATTGCAAAGTATTGCGTTGTTTATAAGTACTAGCTATAAAGGTAATTTTTATTACTCTTAGTTGATTTTAGTATTTTAAAGCTAAACAGTGGTTAGCTCATAGGCTTACACCCTAAAGTATTTATCACTAGCACAGCATCTGCATTACCTACTCAAATTTACACTATCAAGGAAGAATTATGGCGATCAATTGCTTTAAACCCAGCTGGATGAACGAAGAGATTGAGATGCTGCATGAGAGTGCGCTAAAGCTATTTAAAAGCTGGGAGCAGCATGATGAGAGATGGCGCGACGATGGAATG
Source organism: Psychrobacter sp. T6-1 (assembly GCF_052258445.1). Lineage (NCBI taxonomy): Bacteria > Pseudomonadati > Pseudomonadota > Gammaproteobacteria > Moraxellales > Moraxellaceae > Psychrobacter > Psychrobacter sp. T6-1. The sequence goes on along the minus strand of NZ_JBQQFC010000114.1, from coordinate 2,792 downwards.
CTTGATCGCGAAGCGTGGTTAGAAGCGGGCGAGATGGGCTTTTTGTGCGCCTCTATGCCAGAGGAGTATGGCGGGGCAGGTGGTGACTTTCGTCACGAAACCGCGCTTATTTATGCACAATCTGAAGCCAATATGTCAGGGTTCGGTGGGTTTTTGCATTCAGGTATCGTCGCTCCTTACATTCTCCATCACGGTACTGAAGAGCAAAAGCAAGCATGGCTACCAAAAATGGCGACCGGTGAGCTCATCGGTGCGATCGCCATGACCGAACCGGGCACTGGATCTGATTTACAAAACATCAAAACGCATGCTGTCAAAGACGGTGATGATTATATTATCAATGGCTCAAAGACCTTTATCACTAATGGTCAGTTGGGCAATTTGATCATTGTAGCCTGCAAGACTAATAGAGACGAGGGGGCAAAAGGCGTCTCACTAATCGTCGTCGAAACAGACAAAGCACCTGGGTTTGAGCGCGGTAAAAAGCTTAAAAAACTCGGCATGGCGTCACAAGATACCTCTGAGCTATTCTTTACCAATATGCGTGTTCCGCAAAAGAACTTACTCGGTACCGTCGAAGGTATGGGGTTTATGCAGCTGATGCAGGAGCTACCGCAAGAGCGCCTTATTGTTGCACTAGCTGGGGTTGGTGCGATGAAGTTGGCGCTGGATCTGACTATTGACTACACCAAAGAGCGTACCGCTTTTGGTAAGCCAGTTTGGAGCTTTCAAAACACACGCTTTAAATTAGCAGAGTGCAACAGTCATTATATCGCCTCAAGCGCGCTTTGCGATGCGGCTATTGAGTCGCTACTAAAAAAAGAGCTAACCGTCCAACATGCCGCTTTAATCAAATATTGGGTAACCGAGAAGCAGTGCATCGTCATGGATGAATGCGTGCAGCTATTTGGCGGTTATGGCTACATGATGGAATACCCGATTGCTAGGCTGTACGCTGATGCCCGCGTACAAAAAATCTATGGCGGTACCAACGAGATTATGAAAGAGCTGGCATCAAGATTTATGTAGATTTTATTCAGGCGAGAATTAGTTTTTACAATTGGTTTATATGTAATATGAATATTCAAAAGACTGACAAACCCAAACGTACGCCTATCGATCGCATCGCTGATCTATTGATGGAGGTGGAGCCTACCCGTCAATTCAATCGAATTAAGAGAATCGTTGCTAAGCGCTCCTTTAAAGATGAGTTACGTCACAAGGTTCAAGGCAAACGTATCTTAGTCACTGGTGCCTCCTCAGGGGTGGGTCGTAGTGCCGCTTTATCTTTGCTCGAGTCAGGCGCACATGTGTTACTGGTGGCGCGCCGTAGCGATAAGTTGCAAGAGGTCGCTGACGCCGCCGCTAGATTTGATGGTACAGCTTTTATTTATACTTGTGATTTGAGTGATGATGATGACCGCGAAAACCTGATTAAACAAGTGCTAAAGGTGCATGGCGGAGTCGATACGATCATCAATAACGCAGGTCGCTCAATCCGCCGCACTATTTATGACGCGGCCGACCGCTTACATGATTATGACCGCGTCATGAAGATTAATTACTTTGGCGCTATCAACCTCACCATTCCTTTGGTCGATCGTATGCGTATTAGCGGCACGGGCGGTCATGTTATTAACATCTCAACGATGGGCACGCAGCTCAAAGGCACGCCAAGATTTGGCGCTTATATTGCTTCAAAAAATGCACTGGATGGCTTCGCTGAAAGCGTCGCAGCTGAAACCTACAATGATGGTATCAACTGGACCACCGTACATCTGCCGCTTACCCAAACTGATATGATTGCGCCTGCACAAAACACGTGGAACGCTTATCCTAAACTATCGGTCGAGGCGGGCGCGGACATGATCTTGTATGCTGTCGCTTACGAGCCTATACGGGTCTGGCATCCGGGTATTTGGGTGATGGGAGTCATTGATAGCCTATTTAGTAAGTCAGCTCTTAAATATAAATCGCTTGAGTTTCCCAAATATGAGTCAGAAAAGCCGCTACCCAAAGTGGCTGTTATTGGCGCAGGCATGTCAGGTATTGCGATGGCAAAGGCGCTAAAAGAGGCTGGAACTTCCAATTTTGTTGTTTATGAAAAGGCAGATTCTGTTGGCGGCACATGGCGTGACAATACTTATCCTGGACTTGCCTGCGATGTTCCTGCTCACTTTTACTGTTATAAAGATGAGCTATCGCCCAAATGGAGTCATGTCTTTGCGCCTGGTCATGAGCTGCGTGATTACTTTGAGGATGTCACCCAAAAGCGCGGCTTGACCGAGCATATCAAATTTAATAGTGAAATCGATGAGGCCAAGTTTGAAGACGGCCTTTGGAAGATCAGAACTAAGACTGGAGACACTGACGAAGCGGACGTCCTAGTCTGTGCGACAGGGGTGTTACATCATCCCAATATGCCAGATATTTTAGGTATTGAGTCCTTTGCAGGTGCAAGTTTTCATAGCGCTCGCTGGGATCACAGCATTCCTCTAGAGGGCAGGCGCGTTGGTATTATCGGTAATGGCTCAACAGGCGTGCAAATTCTTAGTGCTTTATCTGAGCAATGCGCGCAAGTGACTCTGTTTCAGCGTAGCGCGCAGTGGGTAATCAGTGCGCCCAATCCAGAGATCCCCAAATCACTACAAACGCTCGCCAAAAAAGTACCTGCTGTTCAGCGCTTGGCATACCACACTGTAGGCAAAGTGTTTACCAGTTTGTTTAAGGCGCCACTAGCTCCAGGATGGCAGCGTACTTTTTTTAGTAAAAGTGCCAAGGGCAGCTTGTCA
>NZ_JBQQFC010000113.1:0-7372 GCF_052258445.1 Psychrobacter sp. T6-1 | reverse complement strand
GGTATCGCTGAGAGTACAACGATAGAGCCTGCTCGCGGCAATAGCAATGCTGCTAATAGCGACAATGATATCGTTATCGTTGAAGAAAATACGACTTACGATGGGTCGCCTCCTGCTAATAATACGACCTCTAATAGAGCAACTGAGACAGGGACGGCAAGTGTACAAAGAGCGGCCCCTGCAGCTACTTATATTTTGCAGATCAACAGCTTTGGTAATGCGGACGAGGCCGATCGCCGCCGCGCGCAGGTGTTGATGGCAGGCGTGGATGCTAGAGTGGTCAAAAATACTACAGGTAACGGCTTGCCTATCTATCAAGTCATCTCACGACCTATGAATAACAGACAAGCGGTCGCAAGCGCTCAGCAGCGCTTGCAAAATAACGGTATTGACTCTATCATCGTCGAGCAGCGCCGCTGAACTACAGCAGTTCTTTTAAAAGCGTCAATAGGGCGCTTTTTTTAGCTTCTTTTTTTGACTTATTTCTTTCTTAAGAGTATGAGTATAACTATGACGTCATCACCTTTAGCTGCGCCTCCTAGCGCTATCAAAGCTTTTTTTCAAAAGTACTTTATCGATGCTTTTACCGGTATGGCGCTTGGGCTATTTGTGACCCTTATAGCAGGATTGATTATCTCGCAGATCGGTGGCTGGCTTAACTTACCCTCGCTAGTGGCTGTCGGCAAATTGGCCTCTATTTTAATGGGTGCAGGTATTGGTGTCGGAATCGCTTACTATCTTAAAGCACCGACACTAGTTATGCTGAGCTGCCTAGTCGCTGGTATGCTAGGCGCGCATTCTGAAGCGCTAATGGCAGGGACTTTATTTACCCCGCAAGTTGGCGGGCCTGCTACTTTTATCGCCCTGCCTGGCAATCCAATAGGCGCTTATCTGGCTTCCGTCTTCGCTTACCGCGCCGGCACTTGGATTGCAGGCAAGACCAAGCTAGATATTTTATTAGTGCCGTTACTTGTATGTGCAGTTGCCCTCGCGGTCTGTGCGCTACTTAATCCGCCTGTTGTCGCAGCGGTCAATGCTATCGGGCAGGGCATTCAAGCGGCGACAGAGCTGCAGCCGCTACTGATGGGAATTGTGATAGCAGTCGTCGTCGGTATCTTACTGACACTGCCGACATCTAGTGCAGCGATTTGTATTGCCATTGGACTGGGCGGTTTAGCAGGCGGGGCGGCGGTCGTTGGCTGCGCGGCACATATGATTGGCTTTGCGGTCGCCAGCTTTAAGGACAATGGGTTTAGCGGTGTTATCTCACAAGGTTTGGGTACGAGTATGCTACAGATCCCTAATGTCCTCAAAAAGCCTTTAATCTTATTGCCTGCCGTTATCGCTAGCGCTATCGTTGGCCCTATCGCAACGGTCGTCTTTGAGCTGGCTTGTACAGCGACAGGGGCGGGTATGGGTACAGCTGGATTGGTCGGTGTGTTTGGGGTAATTGAAGCCTCAAAAGAAATTATGAGCACAAGTCAGATGTGGACGGCTATTATCCTATTGATGTTTGTGTTGCCTGCTGTTATCGCAGGACTCGTCGCTTATGGAATGCGCCGTATGGGCTGGCTGGTTGCTGGTGATATGAAACTGCCTTAATTGTATAAGTCTAGAAGCACTCAAAAATAAAACCCCAGCCATATCTAATGGCTGGGGTTTTCGTATAAAAATTCATACCTAAAAGGTTTTTATCCAAAAAATTTAAGCTTGGTGCGTTTTGGCAGGTCTTTTACCTTTTAATCTACGCGATAATTTATTGACATCATTTAACACTTGACTATAACGCGCAGGGAATACCCGTTGTAGCGCGTCTATCACTTTGGCATCGTTACCGATTAAGCAGCGCGGCTGATTGGTTGCCGCTGCCTGCAAAATAATCCAAGCCGCTTGGCTGGCATCAAACTTTAAAAATTTATTGAACTTTTTGATAGCATCATTGCTAAGACCGATATCAATAATACTGTCGTTACCGCGCGCACTATTAGCAATATTGGTCTTGATACCACCTGGATGAATACAAGTCGCTGACACGCCGCTTTGCTGAATATCTAACTCTTGACGCAAGCTCTCAGTAAAACCGCGCACCGCAAATTTGCTGGCGTTATAAGCAGATTGTGAAGGCTGCGCAGTTAAGCCAAACAGGCTTGAGATGTTAATGATATGACCATGCTCTTTGAATTGTCGTGAGCTTTTGTTTTGATTATTGGCTTTGCGACTACTGTCAATCGCGCTAGCTTTGACGCTGTTTTTTATCAAAGGTAAAAACGCCTTAGTACCATAGACGACGCCCCAAAAGTTGATATCCATGACCCACTCAAGCTCACTAATACTACTGCCTTCAACCGTTGAGTACAGTGCTACTCCTGCATTGTTAAAGATAAAATTTACCTTACCATGATCGCTCATGACCTCATCCGCCCAAGCTTCAACCGCCTTGTTATCTGAGACATCCAGCATCGTAGTTGTGACTTTTATATCATAACCAACCAGTAGATCCTTGGTTTGCGCCAGTTGCTCGGCATTGATGTCTGATAATGCCAAATGACAGCCCATCTGCGCTAAATGAAGCGCCAGCTCGCGGCCCATACCGGAGCCGGCTCCCGTGATAGCAGCGACATGATCGCGATAACAAGAGTCAATATCTTGATCTTGATGGGATGAAAAGGGCAGTTGCTGACGCAGCGAGCTTGCCACAGCGGTAACGTTGTTAAGCATGATGAACAATCCTTTGTGTAATAACCTTTGTGTGATAAATGACAATCGTATACGACTTTAATAAATAATAGAACAAAAGTGGTGATTGTAGATTAGCATAGTTTACGATTAGGGCTGACAAGGATTGATAAACGCCACTGTCATTTTATAAATGTCATTATGCCAAGTAAAACAAAAACAGCGCGCAATAAAAAAGCGCCTAGCTAGTGCTAAGCGCTTGTTAATACTAATAACGACATCTACAAGTATAATAACCAGTTAAGCAATTTTAGGTATTTTACCTTCGTTAATCACTTCTTCATCTACCATAACCGTCTTGGCATTTTTCATCGACGGCAGCTCATACATAGTCTCAAGCAGAGCATTCTCAACGATAGAGCGCAGACCACGAGCACCTGTTTTACGCTCCATGGCTTTTTTGGCGATAGCGTCAAGCGCTTCATTGGTAAAGCTAATGTCAGCGCCTTCCATATCGAATAGATACTTATACTGCTTAACTAGAGCGTTCTTAGGCTCAGTTAAGATCTGTACCAGTGCTTCTTCATCCAGCTCTTTTAGCGCCGCGAGTACGGGCAGACGACCAATCAATTCTGGAATTAGACCAAACTTAATCAGATCCTCAGGCTCAACTTGTTGTAGCAAATCTGAGCTGCGCGCGCTGTCATCTTTTGAGCTGACATCGGCGTTAAAACCGATACCGCCTTTTTCAGTACGCTGCTGAATGACTTTATCGAGACCTGCAAACGCGCCACCAACGATGATAAGGATATTACTAGTATCGACTTGGATCAGCTCTTGCTGTGGATGCTTACGACCACCGTGCGGCGGGATAGCAGCAACCGTACCTTCGATAAGTTTAAGCAGGGCTTGTTGTACGCCCTCACCTGACACATCACGGGTGATAGACGGGTTATCGCCTTTTTTACTGATCTTGTCGATCTCATCGATATAGATGATACCTTGTTCGGCTTTACCTACGTCATAGTCTGAGGCTTGTAATAACTTTTGCACGATGTTTTCAACATCTTCACCAACATAACCGGCTTCGGTCAATGTCGTGGCATCTGCCATCGCAAAGGGCACATCAAGCAGACGAGCCAAGGTTTGCGCGAGCAATGTCTTACCAGAGCCTGTGGGACCGATCAGTAAGATATTACTCTTAGCCAACTCGACCATCGCATCATCAGCGCCGATCTTAGCTTTTTTACTATCGCGTGCTAAAGTTTGGCTCACTTTAAGACGCTTATAGTGATTATAAACTGCTACAGATAGCGCTTTTTTGGCAGCGTCTTGTCCGATAACGTATTCATCGAGCTTGGCGCGTAGCTCTTTTGGCGTCGGTAGTTTTTTATTGACCCACGAGGTATCAATCTCGCTATCATCGTCAGTTTCGACATCACTATCGGCGATCAGGTCGGTGCACAGCTCAATACATTCATTACAAATATTGGCATCGTCAGCGGCAATCAGCTGCTTGACATCACTTTTGGCTTTACCGCAAAACGAGCAGTGCGGGGTTTTGTCATCTGCCATATACAGGCGCTCCTAAAATTTAGTCTTGTATTGCGTAACTAGGCTTTTGATAAGTAAAAAAAGCATCAGTCTTTATAATGAGTCAGGGCGGCGCTCTAATACTTCGTCAACCAAACCGTACTCTTTGGCTTCTTTGGCATCTAACCAGTAATCACGCTCGACGTCTTTTTCGATTTTCTCGACCGGTTGACCGGTACGCTCTGCCAAAATCTGATTGAGACGGTCGCGAGTTTTTAGGATTTCACGCGCATTAATCTCGATATCAGTCGCCTGACCTTGCGCGCCGCCTGAGGGCTGATGAATCATAACGCGAGAGTTAGCTAGCGCATAACGCTTGCCGCGTTCGCCCGCCGCGAGTAAGAATGAACCCATGCTATAAGCGCCGCCCATACAGATGGTCGACACCTCAGGCTTAATAAAGTTCATAGTATCAAAGATAGCAAGGCCTGCACTTACCGAACCGCCTGGCGAGTTAATATACAGATGGATATCTTTGTCAGGGTTTTCAGCTTCTAAGAATAAAAGCTGCGCCACGATTAGGTTGGCCATGTGATCTTCAACTTGACCGGTCAAAAAGATAACACGCTCACGTAAAAGGCGTGAGAAGATATCAAACGAGCGTTCGCCGCGCGCTGATTGCTCAACGACCATAGGGATGAGGGCGGCTTGAGGGCTGCTTTGGATGTGCTTCGCTTCGTTGTGAGCACTCATCAGCATATCAAAATGGGGGTTGGCAGTGATGCGATCATAATCTGTCATAAAAGATCCTATTTATAAGTCTAAAAACATGAGCACTACGATGAATGAAAGTATCATAACTTTTTTATATTCATAATAGTGGAGTAATCCTGTGAAAAAGTAAAATGATTCCCTATTAATAGGGCGCTTATGCTCAGTTATCAAGGGCACAGACGACAAGATCGTTAATAAAAATGCCCTAACAGCAAGTGTCAGGGCATTTTTATTACTTCAAGCATTTATAACAAACTGCTCAATTACATTGCTTGTTGCTGCTGTTGCTGGGCCGCTAGCAAGTCTTGGTAGCTGACTTCTTTGTCAGTGACTTGACCTTGCTCAATTAAGTAATCAACCACTTGGTCTTCTAGAACGACAGACTCGATGTTCGCGCGTTGCTGCTTATCATTGGTGTAGTATTCAATGACCTCGTTTGGATCTTCGTAGTTTTCAGCCGCTTCTTTAATAAAGGTCTCAACGCGGTCTTGATCGACTTCGATACCTTTAGTATCGATGACGCGAGCGACGATGATACCTAAGCGCGCTGCACGTAATGCTTGCTCTTCAAACAGCTCATTTGGCAGCATATCTTTATCGAAGCTATCAGCATTCGCGCCGAACTGCTGAGAGAAGCGCTGCATCATCATGTTGCGCTGACGATCAATCTCTTGCTCTAGCATAGCGCTTGGTACGTCAAACTCGTTCTTTTCTAACAGGGCATCAAAAGTAGCTTGTTTAACTTGGCTACGCGCGGCGTTCTTGATTTCGCGTTCCATGTTTTTGCGGACGTCATCTTTTAACTTATCTATGCCGCCCTCGGTCACGCCAAATAGCTCAAGGAACGCATCATCAATCTCAGGAAGCTTGGATTTTTCGACCAGTTTTACATTGATTTTGAACTGAGCTTCTTTGCCAGCTAAGTTTTCAGCTTGGTAATCTTCTGGGAAAGTTACGTCGATAGTCTTTTCCTCCCCAGCTTTCATGCCTTTGATACCCTCTTCAAAACCTGGGATCATCTGACCACTACCGATAACCAGTTTGAAGTCCTCGCTTGAGCCGCCTTCGAATTTTTCGCCATCGATTGAGCCTTCAAAGTCAAAGGTCACTTGATTGTCTTTTGCCGCTTTGCCTTTTTTCTCAACGAACTCTTGGCGCTGCTTTTGCAAGTTTTCAATCATCGTATCGACGTCTGCATCAGCGACGCTTGCGGTATGACGCTCCACTTCGATCTCATCGATACCTTGCACGTCAACTTCTGGGAAGATCTCAACAGTGGCTTGGTATACTAAAAAATCATCTTCTAGTTTGACATCATCGATGTTTGGCATACCAACGGCGCGGATGTCTTCAGATTTGATCGCTTCAAAGACAGTATCACGGATGACATCGTTGATAACTTCTTGCTGAATGCCCGCGCCATACTGTGAGCGGATGTGCGACATCGGCACGTTACCTTTACGAAAACCATCAATCTTGGCGGTTTTGGCGACTTGACGGATACGGCCTTCGACTTTGTTTTGAATCTTTTCGACCGGGACTTTGACCGTGAGCTGCGTTTCTTTATTAGACAGCTTGTTGGTTGTGACTTGTAAATCTGTAGCCATGTTCATTACACCTTTAGGATTAAAATAAGAGTGGACAATCACGCCTCAAAAATCGATAGCCCTGATTGCCGTTGAAATCAAAAATAATAGGGGATAGCAGTTACCAAATGGGTATCACTATCAGATAACGCTTATTACCCGCTAATTGGCTGTATAATAAAACCTTTTGCTCTATTACCAGCACCAACAGCGTCTTTAAACAAAATTTAAAAGTAGAACAGTATAATCTATCTGCTAATTAAAGTAAAAGTTATCTGTTTTTAGAGTCAAACTGAGCTTATACTGAGCTTATTACGAGGGTAATTGCGTTAATAGCTGACGGATAGCTTGACCACGATGGCTGATTTGATTCTTGGTAGCCGCGTCCAAACTTGCTGCACTCGCTTGCAACTTGGGTAGCCAAAACAGCGGATCATAACCGAAACCGCCCTCGCCGAGTGGCGCCTCCAATATCTCACCTTGCCACACTCCCTGCGCGATAATTGGCAATGGATCATCCGCGTGACGCACGAGTGCTAATACGCAAACGAACTGAGCTTTTATAGCAGTATCTGGACTTTGCGCCCGTATAGGCTGCAAATCGGCAATGAGCTTGGCGTTGTTTTTGGCATCATTACCATGCTCGCCTGCAAAGCGCGCAGAGTGAATACCTGGCGCGTTGCCGAGCACCGGCACGCATAGTCCTGAATCATCAGCAATGGCAGGCAGGCCACTAATACGGCTGGCATGACGCGCTTTTATAATGGCGTTCTCTACAAAACTCAGTCCGTCCTCAATCGCAT
>NZ_JBQQFC010000112.1:0-7385 GCF_052258445.1 Psychrobacter sp. T6-1 | reverse complement strand
GATTAACGCGGCGCTCAATGATTTAAGTACAGTTAGTGATGAGCAAATCGGCGTTTTGCATCAGCAGTTCGATGAGATTGATGGGTATCGCACGCCAACCAAAGCGGCACAAATTATGGCGGGGCTTGGCTTTAAAACCAGTCAGCACGAGCTGCCTGTAGAAGGGTTCTCTGGCGGTTGGCGCATGCGCTTAAACCTTGCCAAGACCTTGATGAGCCGCGCGGACTTAATGTTACTCGATGAACCAACTAACCATTTGGATTTGGATGCTATTCTTTGGCTTGAGACTTGGATCAATGCCTTTACCGGTTTAGTCATTGTCATCTCGCATGATCAGGCTTTTTTGGACGCGACCGTCGGACATATCTTGCACGTGGAACAACAAAAAATCACCCTTTACACGGGTAACTATCAGCAGTTTATCCGTACTCGTCATGAGCGTATGGCGCAGCAGCAGCAAGCGTTTGAAAAGCAGCAAGCGACCAAAGCACATCTCGATGACTTTATCCGCCGTTTCCGAGCTAAGGCCAGTAAAGCTAAGCAAGCACAAAGTCGTATCAAGCAGCTTGAGCGTATGGCTGAGCTGTCACCTATGATGGCAGACAACCCGTTCTCTTTTCGCTTTTATCCCCCTGCTAACATGAGCTCGCCCCTTATCGAGATGACGCAGGCCGATATCGGTTATAGTGATACGCCACTGCTCTATAACGCTAGCGTACAAGTCACGCCCGATACGCGTCTAGGTCTGCTAGGTATGAATGGCGCGGGCAAATCAACGCTGATTAAAGCATTAGTGGGTGAGCTTAAAGTATTAACTGGTAGCTACCGCGTCTCTGACACCCTAAAGCTTGGCTACTTTAACCAGCATCAAATGGACGCCTTGGATGCCACTGCAACACCCATGCAGATGTTACGCCGGCTAGCAGGCAAGACCTCTGACGCCGAATTACGCGCGTTTTTGGGTAGTTTTGACTTTCGCGGTGACCGTATCGATACTGCAAGTGAGCTATTCTCTGGTGGTGAGCGTGCCCGTTTGACACTAGCACTAATCGTTTGGCAACGTCCGAACGTTCTGGTTCTTGATGAGCCGACCAACCATTTAGACTTACAGATGCGCCAAGCATTGACTGTTGCCTTGCAAGGGTTTGAGGGAGCAGTGGTACTGGTTTCGCACGATCGTGAACTTATCGCTAACGTCTGTGACGAGCTGTATCTGGTGCACGATGGTCAGATTGATGAGTTTGATGGTGACATCAGCGACTACGGTAAGTGGCTGGAACAGAAGCGTAAACAAGAGAATGCTACAGACAAAAGTACTGCTAAGAAAAAAAGTAAAAAAGAGAGTAAGAAGTTTGTTTCACGTGAAACGAGCAATACTCCAATGGCAAAAGATACTCAAGATCACAAGACATCAGCGCTTAGCAAAGAAGAGCTACGCAAATTAGCGGCAGAGCAACGTAAGCGCACTGCGCCCGTTCGCCGCGAGATCGAAGAGATAGAAAAAGAGCTTGAGAAGATCAATGACAAGTCAGCGAAACTAGAAAACAAGCTTGCTGATACTGACCTTTATGAAGAATCTCGCAAAGCTGACTTGATGAAGCTACTTGATGAGCAAGCCTCATTGCAGCAGCAGCACAGCGACTATGAAGAGAAGTTACTGGTTGCCATGACGACGTTAGAGGATATGGAAGCTGAGTTTGAATGATAGGTTTTAACTAAAACGAGGACGCAAAAAAGGGAGATTACCAAATCTCCCTTTTTTATTACATTATTGCTTACGGTATTTACCGTCACCATAAGAGAGAATCTCCATGGTTGTTGTACACAACTGACAGTTTATTTTACCAGCAGCGGCTCTAGATAAATCAAGAACACGTCCTGGTGTAAAAGGACCTCTGTCAGTGATTTTTACTACAACGCTCTGCTTTGTCTTTTTGTTAGTCACTTGTACTTTAGTACCAAACGGCAGCGTTTTGTGTGCTGCGGTCATAGCATTCATGTTAAAGATACTGCCACTAGCGGTACGTTTACCGTGGAATTTTTTACCATAGTAACTGGTGTTACCTGCAAATGCGGTAGTGGTCAATATCAGCGATAAAGTGATAACCAAAGACCTGATCAAATAAGACATGTAATACCTTTGAATAATTTTTGGAATAGACAGATGCTTTTGCCTATAGTATCTATACTCCCTATGAGTACAAATAATGTGCGTATTATACAATAAAAAACTTGCTATATTCCTTCTATTGTGTAAAAAACGCTTGAGTTTACATAAGTGATTGATTTACCTATTATCTCAATCGTATGACTCTACATATTCACCAAAAAATGAGTAATAAAGCTATAGTTGAAACCACACAAAATAAATACTCTATGTAATGACATGGGACTGATGTCAGTTTTTTGCCTGCTGTGCCTATGAAAACAGAGACTGCGAAAATATATTCTAGTTCAGCTATATCGTTTTTATATCAAACTGACTATATGTTGTAGAGTCGACGTGCACCAAAATCAACCGCCAGATGACAAAAACAAGTTTTGATTTTTGACTTGAAATCATCGCTAAGATGACTCACTGTATAAACAAGACATAAAAGCTTACAAACATACAAGAACACCCATACCAGCACATATAGTGTAGGCGGGACACAAAACATAAATTTTCATGGTTGTCGGCTTATAAACATAATAACAAGAGGATAAAAATATGGCAGAAAAAAACTACTACGACATTTTGGGGGTCAAAAAAGACGCCTCAGACGCTGAGATCAAAAAAAGATACCGCAAGCTGGTGCGTCAATTTCATCCTGATGTGAGTGACGATCCAGACGCTGATAATAAAATCGCTGAGATTAACAACGCCTATGAAACTATCAGAGATAAAGACAAGCGCGCAGAATACGACGCTATGCTGGACAATCCTTTTGCCTCTCAAGGCGGCGCTGGTGGTTTTGGCGGCTTTGGTGGACAATCGGCAGGCGCTCAGGGCGGCTTTCGCTGGGAAGATATCAAAGATCAGTTTGGTGATGGTGAAGCCTTTGGCGGGGGTGGCTTTCGTTTTGATGATATCTTCTCAGCCTTTGGCCGCGGCGCGCGGGGTTCAGCTGGTGGGCAATCGAGCGGGACGCAAGGCGGTTTTGATCAATTTGGCGCGCAAGATAGTAAGGGTCAAGACCAGCATGCTGAGATCAGCGTGGACTTAGCCTCTGTTTATAGCGGTGACGACTATAGTATTAAATTAAATGTACCTGTGCGCAAGCCCAACGGTAGCGTGGATTATGAAAATAAAACGCTAAAGATCAAAATCCCCAAAGGTATCACTGACGGCAAGCAAATTCGCCTAGCAGGGCAAGGCGCGGCAGGTTATGGTGGCGGCAAAAACGGTGATTTGTTTTTAAAGGTAAAAATCACCCACAGCGATAACATCCGCTTAGAAGGCGCTGATGTTTATCAAACGCTAAATATCACCCCATGGGAGGCGGCGCTTGGCGACAAGGTCAATGTTGCAACGCCTACAGGTACACTTGGGGTAAGTATTCCCAAAAACAGTAAATCAGGAAGCAACTTACGCCTAAAAGGTAAAGGTATCCCTGCTAAAGACGCGGGGGATCTATATTTGACGCTTAATATTGTCAATCCAGAGGTCAGTACCGATGACGCAAAACAGGCCTACGAGCAGCTCAAACAAGCTTTTGCTGATACCAGTATCAAGCGTTGATAGGACGCTTCAATATACTGAGCTTCGATATATTAGGCTTCAATATATTAGGTTTTAATATCGTATAAGCGCACAATAATGATAAAAAAGGACGAACGAGGAGAATGACAATGGAACACTCGCCTAAATTTAATGATCTCATTATGAACTTTGATGAGCTGGTTGCTGTTTGTGGTCAAGAGCGCCAATGGGTACTAGCATTGATAGAAGAAAACATCATTGAGTATGATGTACCAGAGTATGAGCAGTTTACAGGCTACCAGCTTACAACAGTACGCCGTGCTTCACGTTTGAGCCGCGACTTTGACGCTAGCGTACCGGCGATTGGTTTAATACTTGAGCTGTTAGACGAGGTGGAACAACTGCGCAAGTTTAAACGCCAAGTCGATACGCAGATGCCGGTAATTGAAGTGGATATTGAGAGTTTAAAGTAGAAGTCGTAATAAAAAAGAGCCACTATTGGCTCTTTTTTATTGGTTTAAGCGCTATACATTAGCGCGCATACTTTGGATCGGCAGCGGCTGTAAAGAGGATATCTGTTGAAGAATTCAGCGCCGTCTCTGCTGAGTCTTGAATTACACCAATAATAAAGCCAACTGCCACCACTTGCATCGCAATATCATTTGGAATACTAAACAGACTCGCCGCCAATGGGATAAGGAGTAATGAGCCACCAGGCACACCAGACGCGCCGCCAGCACTCACTGTGGCTACTAAACTTAGCAGCAAGGCGGAGGCGAAGCTCACCTCTATCCCCAAAGTATGCGCCGCTGACAAAGTTAAAACATTAATAGTAATCGCCGCGCCCGCCATGTTGATAGTTGCGCCAAGGGGAATAGTGACCGAATAGGTATCTTCGTGCAAACCAAGCTTGCGCGCAAGGTTCATGTTGACAGGTATGTTTGCCGCTGATGAGCGCGTAAAAAAGGCGGTAATCCCAGACTCACGTAGGCAGGTAAAGACGAGGGGATAAGGGTTCCTGCGCGTTTTGACTAATACGATTAAAGGGTTGGCAACCAAAGCGATAAATAGCATACAACCGATTAACACCATTAAGATATTGGCATAGCCTTTTAATGCCGCAAAACCTGTTTCGGCGACGGTATTGGCAACCAGACCCAAGATACCCAAAGGCGCTAGGGCAATGATCCATTTGACCACTTGTGATATAGCATCGGAGAAGTCGCTCACAACTGCGCGCGTGCTATCACCTGCTTGACGTAGGGCAAAACCAATAATAATTGCCCATGCCAAGATACCAATATAGTTGGCATTGGCAACCGCGTTGACAGGGTTAGCGACCAGACTCATCAGCAAATTGGTCATGACTTCTTTAAGATTAGCAGGTGGTACTTGCTCAATGTCAGCATTGACCAAGACCATCTCGATCGGGAACAAAAAGCTTGCGCCAACCGCGGTTAATGCGGCCAAAAAGGTGCCGAATAGATACATGACTAAGACAGGTTTGACAAAGACCTCATTACCGCTGCGCTGTTTGCTAATAGCCGCTAAGACCAAAACAAACACCAGTATCGGTGCTACCGCCTTGAGCGCACCGACGAATAAGGTCCCTAAGATCCCAAGCGCTATCCCAGCACTCGGTACCAGCCAACCAATCAAGACGCCAAGGATTAAACCGATAATGATTAGCGGCACCAGTCCTATTCGTTGATACATCGCAAAAATCGCACGCATGATGACACCCTTTTAAGCACAATAAAATAATCGAAGGATGGTAGCATTTTTTCGAGTATTAGCCTACCACTAGGCTTGTGGTTTTAAGGTATAAACAAGAATAGAGTAAGGGGCAAAAGGAGTAGGAATTACAAAAGAGAGGGTAGTTTGAATAAGGATGGAACTACACTATTCACACTTTAAAGTGCGTCAGCTCGTAGCCTGCTTGCTGATAGCTTTTGTACTTATGGCGACCTTCACTCATGCTTGTCTCATCAGGTTTGATGATTTCGAGAATACGAGAGGGCTTTACTGAGTTATTTGTGCTTACAGGATGTGCAGTAGTATTAATGACAATGCCGCTAAAGTCTGCTGGCATGTAAGAGCTAAGTGTGACAGGTGCTAAAGGTTGAGTTGTAACCTTTGTGTCATGATCGGTAGTCTCTAGCAGGCGCTGATGCGGAATAAAACTGAGCGGATCCTTAGACCATAACGCATCATCAAGCGCAGTTAACTGTGCCTCATCACTAGCGAGTATCAATAGCGACTGCTCGCTTTTGTTTAGCGCCGTTTGGGTGAGCTGACAAATAAAGCCCAAGAACTCTTGGGCTTTACTTTCGCTTAATACATAAAAGCTAATTTTCATAAGCGGATTGTCATCAATAAGTTGTTATCAAAAAGTGTCGCTATGGCATCAAGCCACATCTACGCAATTTTTTAAGTATTGCATAAATAGCGGTACAGGGCGACCGGTAGCGGCTTTTTCTTTGCCTGAGTTCCATGCCGTACCCGCGATATCTAAATGCGCCCACGCTTGACCCTCTTCAACGAAACGCGATAAGAAGCAAGCTGCGGTAATCGCGCCGCCACCTTTGCCACCGATATTTTGCATATCAGCGATAGGCGAGTCAAGTTGCGACTGATATTCATCGTCCATAGGCATATGCCAGACCAGATCACCAGATTGATTACTGGCATTCTCAAGACCAAAGAGCACGTCTTCATCATTACTAAATACCGCTGAGCGCACATGACCCAGTGCCACTACGCAAGCACCTGTAAGCGTTGCCACATCGATGATGGTTTTTGGTTGATAGCGTTGTACGTAGCATAGGGTATCGGCTAACACTAGGCGACCCTCGGCGTCCGTATTTAAGATCTCAACCGACTTGCCGTTCATAGCTTTTACGATATCGCCAGGACGCGTCGCATCCCCTGATGGCATGTTTTCAGCGCAAGCGAGTGCGCCAACGACGTTGATTGGCAAGCGAGCTTCACATAGCGCTTTGATGGTACCGAGTACGGCAGCTGAACCGCCCATGTCGAACTTCATCTCATCCATAGCGGCGCCAGGCTTGATAGAGATACCACCTGAATCAAAAGTCACGCCTTTACCGACCAAGACAATAGGCGCATCATCGTTTGAGGCGGATACAGTATCGTCATTTTGTTGAGTTGTTTTACCTGACTTCTTATTTGGCATTTTGGTAGGTAGTTTATCGGCGAGTGCTTTGAGACCGCTGGCAACTGATGCGCTATTAGTCATCGCTTTTGCGCCAAACTTCGACTTGCCTTGATACTCCATAAGTACCAATTGACCCTCACGAGCAGAGCCTTGTGCGACCGCCAAAAAGCAGTCCATACCGAGCGCTGCCATCTCTTTTTCGCCGATGACTGTCACCTTTAATACGTCAGGATAAGCTTTTGCCAAGGCTTGTGCTTGCTCTGCCATGTAGACAGGGAAGCAGATGTTGCCCGGCTCATTAGCGACATCACGCGTGAGGCTTTGGCCTTTGAATATAGATTCAGCAAAGTCCAAAGTAGATTTGAGCGAGTCATCAGCGAGCAGATAGATATCGGTGAGTACGGGCTCTTTTTGCTCCGACTTGTATTTATCAAAACGATAACTTGCCGCCAGTAAGTTGAGTGCAAGTTGACCAAATTGATCGGCTTCCAACGCGTCCCCTACAGCAACAGTAATGGAGTTCAC